>NZ_JAAHHG010000453.1 GCF_010692555.1 Okeania sp. SIO3B5
TCAGTTGTGAAGAGACATTTGCAGCACCAGAGTTGAACCAGGTTGCAGTTGGAATTGAAGTTGTGGAAGTTGCAAAGAGTTCATATTTGCCTAAATTTTGTAAATTTTTTGGGTAGTAGTGATATAGCGCTACGCGCAAGTCATATCATGTCCGGTTGAATAATTAGATTTTGGTGGAAGGAAGGCAGGAGGCAAGAGGCAGGAGGCAGAAGGTTTTCTCAAGAGTGTCACCTTGATTTTATACACGCTCCGATGCTACCGGACACGATATAATCCCTGACTAAGTTTGAGCATTTATAAACGTCCTAATATCAAATAAGGTTCGAGTCTTTGTAGTGCGGGCATCTTGCCCGCAACAGATGTACCTCACTGATATGAAATATGCTGTAATATCATGTTCGGATAAGAGCGTGATAAAAAACTTTCTCCTTCAACTCCACTTATTCTTCTTCCAACTTCAGTCTTCCCTCCTGACTCCTGACTCCTGACTCCTGACTCCTAAGTCGTTATTTATTTATAACTGTTCAACCGGACATGATATAACCTATTTGCGTAGTGCTATATTCCGATCAAAAGTCAACTAGGGATCTTATCTATTCCCTATTCCCTGTTCCCTGTTCCCTGTTCCCTATTCCCTATTCCCTAATTTTACAAATTTCGATAAATCACATAATTAATCAATTGTTTCAAAAAGCGACGGTCTTGCAGAGACGAACCCCAATTTTCTCCCGGTTGCAAAGGAGATTCTGGCTTGAGAAAATCCAGAGATTCAAAGATATTGTCAGCTTGGTTAGCAAGAGTTCGAGCTAAATACCAACCATGATCAATACTACCGCAACGCTTCATTTCTTCTAGAATAAAACCAATTTGTTTTGGTGTTTTCTGTTGTCGTGGCAGTGCTAAAATTTCTAAAATCCGATCCGCAGCATTGCTATTAGCAATAACATGATTCAACATAATTGTGCGTTTACCTTCATAAATATCTCCCCCTATTTCTTTACCATAGGTTTTCAGGTCTCCCAAGATATTCAGCAGATCGTCTTGAATCTGAAAAGCAATGCCCAGAATCATCCCAAACCTAGTTATATCTGCCAGAGGTTTAACTAGCTCCGTCAAATTCGCCGTCGGGTGTCCAATAATTAGACCGATCCGCAAGGGAGTCATAAAGGTGTACCAACAAGTTTTCTTGACACACATAGTAAAATAATCTTGGTCTGTCAGATAACCAGTATTATTAGCCACCCAGTCCAACTCCATTGCTTGCCCTTCCACAGATTGCTGTGCCATAAATTCTATTTCATGCAAGACACTGAGGGTTTTTTGTATCCCGATCGCTGATAGATTTTCCAGCAACAACCCAACGGCTAAAACATTGGTAGCATCCCCAACATTAATTGCCCGAGCTACCCCAATAGCATGATGCAAAGTTTCCTTACCCCGCCGAGACTCAGAACCATCTTCTATATCATCATGTATTAAAAAAGCATTATGATATAATTCCAGAGCTGCTGCTGTTGTCAACGCCCTATCTCCTGTTCCTCCCATTGCCCTTGCTGCACTAATACACATTGTAGGTCGCAGCATCTTCCCTTTACGAAAGGGATAATCTTTCAGCATTTCGTATAGTTGAGCATAGCCTCCGGATATATCGCGCTTAAAATCAATAAACTGCATAATTCTGCCAGTAATTGCTGTTCGAGATTGTTGCAATGTCTCATTAATAATAGTCTTATCAAACTGTGGTTTCTCTACATCTAGAAGAGTTGCAATATCTTTCGGTTCACCTGGCAGTTGTATGCTACCTCCGTTAGGCAATGGTATAGTAGTTGCTTTCCCTGCATATCTACCATTGCTATGATCTTGTTTGAGGGGGTGAAATTGAGTAGGCTCTACCTTGGCTTCTGGGGCAGTTTGTACAAGTTCTAAATGACCGTTACTGCTACTACTTTGATTTCCATTATGGCCATTGCTATGATCTTGTTTGAGGAGGTGAAATTGAGTAGGCTCTACCTTGGCTTCTGGGGCAGTTTGTACAAGTTCTAAATGACCGTTACTGCTACTACTTTGATTTCCATTGTGGCCATTGCTATGATCTTGTTTGGGGGGGTGAAATTGAGTAGGCTCTACCTTGGCTTCTGGGGCAGTTTGTACAAGTTCTAAATGACCGTTACTGCTACTACTTTGATTTCCATTGTGGCCATTGCTATGATCTTGTTTGGGGGGGTGAAATTGAGTAGGCTCTACCTTGAGTTCAGGAGCAGTTTGTACAAGTTCTAAATGACCGTTACTGCTACTACTTTGATTTCCATTGTGGCCATTGCTATGATCTTGTTTGGGGGGGTGAAATTGAATAGGCTCTATCTTGACTTCTGGAGCAGTTTTCACCATTACCAATTGGTTTTTACTATTGCTATGACCATTACCATTAGTGCTAGCTCCATTGTGACCGTTACCATTAGTGCTAGCTCCATTGTGACCATTACCATTAGTGCTAGCTTTATTGTGACCATTACCATTGGTGCTAGATTGATGCCCATTGGCTACTAGAGTAGTTTCTTGGTTGCTTTGAAGATTGTTTTTTTTGGCTTCCTGTTCCTTGGGTAATTCTATAAAAACTTTCACCAAGACTGAATCAGATTTACCATGACCATTACCATTAGAATAGCTTTCATTTGCTAATACAAAAGTTCCCTCATTTCCTTGGAAATCTATTTTTTCAGCTCTCTGTCCTTTTGGCATTTCTATGGAAACTGTCAATGAGACTGAATCATACTTGCTATTAGAGGAATAGCGATCGCTTTTTGCTTGATTAGAGACAAACTGCTGGCCACAGTGGATATCTGACTTACCGTTAGAGGAAAAAGCCATTTTTGAATTTGGAGCAAACTTGCTGTTTTGAATATCAGGTTCGTTTACTAACCAATAAAAAAAACTGAAGATTATACAAAATAAAAATATGGCAAACATAAATTTTCTATAGTTCAATACTCTTCAATACAAACACTTTATCTCTTAACATGAAACACATTTTTTTGGTACAACAAGCAACAAATAATAATATTAACAGGACTTACGCATGAACGCTATTCGTAGGGTGTGTTAGCGACAGCGTAACTGAGCGAAGCCTTATATATATTGTCTTTGCGTAAGTCCTGATTAATAGGGAGTAGGGTCATTTCAGTTATCAGTTATCAGTTATCAGTACATCTGCCTGAAGTCAAAGGCTTGAAATATTGAACTTGATTTTTTTTTCATCCTCTTAAAAGGGGAGGCTTCAGAGCTTATTTTTTGGTGAAAGAATTGATAACTTCATTTGGGATAATTGATTTTATTTTTTATTATTGGAGATGCTTAATAATATCATGTTCTCCCGGAGGGGGCGCATGATATATAGCGTTTCTCAAATTGGTGAGATACAGTTTTAGATCCCCCCTAACCCCCCTTAGTAAGGTAGGACTGTTTCATTCTCGATAGACACGGAGACACGGAGACACGGAGACACGGGGACACGGGGATGGAGGCTTTTAAGCGGCATTGAACCAAATATCCTCTAAGAGCTTAAAGACGCTTATTGACTGAAAAATAGGCAAATTTTGGCAAATTTCACTGTTCCACTATCCCCTCATCTTCCGTTTTCCTTAAATCGTTAATCTACAATACTTTAGAAACAGCCCTGCCCTTAGTAAGGGGGGAGATTTCAAAGTCCCCCTTTTTAAGGGGGATTTAGGGGGATCGTAAATGTACCTCATCTTTATGATAAATGCTATAACTATCGACTGAAATGACTTGCTAACCTATGCCTTAGTGTCAACATCGCAAATATAGGCAAAACCAGTTTTAGAGCTTAACAACTCACCATTACCGCTGATAATAGCCCGGCTACCATCGAAGGCAACACCATAGCCCCATCCCCCATCTTTTGGCAAGTCTGAGGGTTGCAACTTCTGTTTTTGCTCCCATTTGCCATGTTCTAACTGAAACAGATAGACAGCACCGTAATCCCATATACCATTAACACTAGCCTGAGATGCTCCCACAACTGCTACGTTACCTTTGATACCTACAGAGCATCCAAAACAATCATGTTGCTTTTGGTCATTAGCTTGAATCTTCTGATGTAAGTACCACACACCGTTGTGTAATTCATAAACATAGGCCGCACCTGTATCTACTTTTCCTGATACACCAGAAAGATGTGCCCCTACAATTGCCCGATTGCCACTAACAGCTAATGACCAGCCAAAATTATCGCCAGATCCTAAATCTGGGGGTTGAAGTTGTTGCTGCTGCCACTTATCGTTCCCTAAGTTAAAAATGTAAGCAGCACCACAATTTTTTTTGCCAGGGGCATTAGCTAAATAAGCTCCTACCATTGCTACACTACCCTCGATATTGACCGAGTAACCAAAGCAATTACCAGCCTCAAGATCATCTGGCTGCAATTTTTTGCCTTTCTGTACCCACTTGCCACCTTCTAATTGGAAAATATAGGCAGCACCACAATAGTTTTTTCCAGGAGCATTAGCTGAATATGCTCCCACGATCACAAGTTTGCCATCAATTGCCACCGAATAACCAAAATAGTCGTTAGCTTTTAAGTCCGAAGGTTGTATGATTTGTTTGTGCTGCCACTGACCATCTTTTAATTCATAAATGTGAGCGGCACCCGCATTATTTTGGCCCAAAGCACTAGCAGAATACTGGCCGACAATTGCAAAGTTACCGCTGATATCTAAAGAGTGACCGTACCCAGCCATTTTCTGACTTCGAGGTTTGAGCTGCTGTTTTAACTTCCACTGACTATTTTGCCAATGATAGATATAGGCATTACCTTTACCATCATCCCCAACCAACGCATAGTCACCATCAATGCCCAAAGCTTGCTTAAAAGCGAAATATTCACTAGCACGATTCTTGGACAGTTTTTGTCTAGGCTTTAATTTTTTGTTCAAAAAAGGAGCTGTTTGTTGCACCCAATATTTAACATTAACTCCCTCGGGCTGATATTGGGAGCAGTAGAGACAGAGATTATCTAGGTTTTCTACTGCTTGTCCTGGTTTAGCTCCTTTATAACCGACGATCGCCCAACTACCTCCATATTGGAGATTTCCTACCATTGTCGAACCAATAGAAGAACAAGCTTTTTTGATGTTCTGTTCTACTTGCGTGCCTGTATAATCTTTTGAGACTGAAGCCGACTAATAAACAAGTGGGGATTGACTTAGGAATTACCAGCTTGCTAACCACCAGTGATGGAGAAAAAGTTGCCAACCCAAAGAATCTTCAAAGGTTACATAAAAAATTAAGGTTAGCCCAGAAATCTTTAGGCAGAAAACCCAATAAAAAGTCTAATAATTATCAAAAAGCTAGGCTAAAAGTAGCCAAGATACACGCAAAAATCAAAGATTCAAGACTTGACTATACTCATAAACTGACAACTCAACTAATTAGAGAAAACCAAACGATAGTAGTTGAGGATTTGGCAGTAAAAAACATGGTGAAAAACCACAAATTAGCTAG
Organism: Okeania sp. SIO3B5; assembly: GCF_010692555.1. Classification (GTDB taxonomy): domain Bacteria; phylum Cyanobacteriota; class Cyanobacteriia; order Cyanobacteriales; family Microcoleaceae; genus Okeania. Next base: position 5,521 of record NZ_JAAHHG010000453.1, read on the forward strand.
AGCTATAAGTGATGCCAACTGGGGAGAATTGGTGAGGCAATTAGAATACAAAGCTGATTGGTATGGACGAGAGTTAATCAAAATTGACCGATATTTCCCTAGTTCAAAACGTTGCTCTAATTGTGGCCATGTAATGGAAACATTGCCTCTGAATATTAGAGAATGGGATTGCCCAGAGTGTGGTAGTCACCATGACCGGGACATAAACGCTTCAGTAAATATTTTGCGGATGGGAACCCGCGGGGTGCGATAGACGCAAGGGAACGCCCACCAAGAAGGCTGCTGGACTAGCAGTGTCAGCCTGTGGAGCGACCGTAAGACCTTCTGGGAGTAAATCTCGGAAGGCGGGTGCTACGAAGCAGGAAGCCCCTAACCGTGATGCTAGGGAATCCCGCGCTGTCTCGTGAGAGCAGCGTCGGGAGGATGTCAAGTTTACTTTCTAACCTCAGCAGACCTACCTTGATTATCATTTAACAATTAGAGTAAATGTATGTTTAGGCGGGTTAACACTATGGTCATCAACAGTGATTGTAAAAGTATAAGGCCTAGCTATTTTTGGTCCGGCAGGAGGGGGAGCTAATGGATCGACAATTATTTTTCCTGTTGGGTCAAGTTTCAATCCATCGGGTAGCTTGAGTTGGCTGTCAATGTCGTACTCCCAAGAAGAAGGGCATGGTGAAGTCGAACAAAAAGCTCCTCCTGATGGTCCTATGGATAGATCTATCGGTAGGTTTGTTGTGTCCTTAACCTTTAATTCTGGAAGTTTAAAACTAGGATTGAAAATAGCTGGAGGAGAATAGGGAGCTGGAGCAGTACCTGTTATAATCGAGCGAACAACATTCTCTATGATATTCTTATTAGTCAGTGGAGCATCAGTAGCAAATATTAAGTAGTAAAAACTATCGAACAAGGATATTTCATCTGGGACAAAATTCTTTCTGGTTCTTATTCTATCTCTCAATATGTGAGGAGGGAACACTTTGGAATATTGGTAATTTGCATTGTTGTGAAATGGGACAGACATATGTGGAGTTAGATCTATATCTGATATAGAAGAATTTTCTACAATTAAAACGTGATGAATAGTAGGGAGGGAATTAGAAAGACTACTATTAGGTATCTGCTGTTCCCAAACAACAGCAGTACTTCCATCAACTGTCAATTTTTGTCCCTTAGTTGTTCCTGGGGTTATTAATGAAGAGTAATCCGAATTTAGGTGGAGAGAATTGTTATACATAAAGTTTTTTCTCAGTTCGCTGGCCCCGAAAATAGCAAATTCAGGATATTGCTCTGCAAAATAACGCCCTAAAAACTTTTCCTCGTAACCACTCTCCTTAGTTTCACGAATTAACTCTTTTATTTCAGTATTGTACGCATCACCGTTCAACACTGTAGGAGAATTGTCCGATGTTCTTTCACTACCTCTATTGGAGTATGGAGAAGAGTACCACGAAAGACGTTGCCAAGATGGACAGGTACCACTACCATTGAGGTATTTTCCTGTGATGGTTTTATCTGAAAACCAAGTAGTACCTTCACAGTCTCGAGGAAATTGATAAGAACTATATACAGGGCTAGAATAAGACAAAGGTTCCAAAGTATGAAGACCAGGAATAGCCCTGCCGATCGCCTGATGGTTACGCTTAGTGCTAGAGAATGTATATTGCAAATTAGCAGCACTCACGGGTTTAGGGAAGCCTAAAAGTATCACTAGGCAAACCATAACCATTAAAATCAGAAATTTTTTCATTTTTTTTCTCCATTGGAAAAAAGTAACTTTTTGATTTAGATATTTATATCCAGCGATCGCCCTATTTAACCAACAAGGGCGATCGCTTCAAAGACTTAGAAAAATCAGACTACTGGCATAAATTCAGACTCACTGCATCTAGACGAGTACCATAACTATTAGCTTTCTCATTGAGATTATCAAAACTGAGAATAGTTTCAGTGGTTTTAGCTTCCACGTCGTAGTTCATAACCTCCCATGCAGTATCATTGTCAAGTTTATCTAGTGCTTCAAGTAATTCATTTCCCCAATACACATTCAATTTGTCATGTTCGACTGCCGCTAGATTATCACTGGCTTCAAATGCAAAAGTTAGCTTGTAAGTCTTCCCTACCTGAGTGGCAATTTTCTGAGAAATTTTAGTTGTTGCATTGATACTATCAAGATCCACAAATTGCGACCCAGAGTAAGCACTTTTACCAAGATCTTTATGATTGATTTCGATGTTCTGAGATGACTGCCAGCCTTCAATTGGAGTTTTCACCAGAAAGCCTTTGACTCCGTAACTATACTCTGTTTGAGTATCTGGTTTTTCAAAGCTGCCATTGACGACTAAGTTGTTTGGTGCTGTATTTTGACATAAAACCTTCTGAGGTACTTGTTGAATAAAGCTAATATCACCAATTAAATAACCACCATTTTCAGGGCTAAGTAAGCTCATTTGTACCCCGGCAATTTTCTCTTTGTCGTCATCAGTGGCAAAACCAAGATACTCTGTACCAGTTTTACTATTAGTTACCTCTCCCAATAGTCCTCCGTTGCGATCAAAAACTTTGACTTTGACAGCACCTACTGTGGTGGTTGTACTGGGGCAGA
>NZ_JAAHHG010000454.1 GCF_010692555.1 Okeania sp. SIO3B5
TAAGATATAGGAAAAAAATTTCCTGCTCTAGCAGTTGTAGCATTAGCAAAAGGAATATCAAGAGAGGAAATTGATTGTTTAATTCAACGTTATATTAATCCAGAAGATCAAGTTGCTCACCCCACTCCTTTATTGAACGGAAATGATTTAATTACAGTCTTAAAATTACCCAAAAGTCCGATAATTGGTCAACTATTGACAGAAATTCAATTAGCACGAGCTGAGGAGAAAATTTCTACTAAAGCTGAAGCAATTCAATTAGCAGAAAAATTGATTCAAACGTGAAGGAAGAAGGAAGAGGGAAGAGGGAAGAGAGGGGAATAAATATGAGATATCCCCCCTACTCCCTTCATGAAATAAAATCAATTATCACACTGTTATTTATCAATTATTTCTCCCTACTCCCTATTCCCTACTCCCTCCATGAAATAAAATCAATTATCGCACTGTTATTTATCAATTATTTCTCCCTTACTCCCCTACTCCCTTACTCCCCTACTCCCTTACTCCCTACTCCCTACTCCCTACTCCCTCCATGAAATAAAATAGCCTTGCATAATTTTTTGACAAGCTTTCGACTGTATATTTAGAGGCTTTTTTTTCTTTAACGTCTAGAGTAATGGACGAAAAACTTAAACAACTCCTACAAAAAATCTGTAACTGTCCCACTGGAAGTCTGAAATATCAGCAAACAATGGGCAGTTTATTAACTCTAACTTGTCGGTTCCCTGGTATTCGCCGAGATGCTCACCCAAATTATTTGGAAGCGCTTAATAATACTTTATTTGATGTCCGAAAAAATTTGGCACAGTTTCTCGATCGCGCAGATATTGACCAAGTTTCCGCTTCGACGTTGCGGGAGCATTATGTTATGTGGGTGAATGGGTTTCTCAAATATGACATTCTCGACTTATACCGTCGCCATCCTCAGGAACTGAGTCTGAATGTCACGCAACCAGATAAGGATGGGGGAGAATGGATTGAAAATTTATCTGATGATGGTTTTACTTATCCGACTTTAGACTCGTTGGATAGTTTGATGCAGCAGGAAGAAAGTCAAACAACTCAAAACAAAGGTTTAATTTTGGAATTGTATATCGAAACAGATCCAGACGGAAAATTAAGTAGTTGTCATCCACAAAATTATCCTGACTGTAATGCTCAAACTATAGTGCAATACTTTTATTTGAGCGATCGCGCCGAAAAAATCACAGTTAAGGAAGATTGGGTTATTACTAGAAGTCGCAAAGGTTTAACTATTAAAAAAAGTAGTAAACGGATAACTTTAGTTGCTGCGGAACCGAAAAAAACATGGCAAAGTTTTGCTAAAGAACAGGGAATTAATTATCAAACTCTGAAAGCTCATTGGCAGCGCAAATGTTTGCCTTTGTTACGGGAAATTGTTATTGATATTGAGAATAATTTGGATTATTACAGTAGATTTCTTGCAGAAATAGGGAACGATAAATAATGAATAATTAATAATGAATAATTAATAATTAACAATTACCTAGATTTTTGGTAACAGGTAAAAGAAAATATAACCATGATAAAATACAGGATTTTTTTGATTTTTTGCTATGGATAAATGCTATCAACAAGCTCCCTTTGAACCAATATTCCCTTCTGCCTTCTACCTTGGCAACAGGTATAATCAACATTTTTTAGGATAAATTTACCATGAATAATTACACTAAATTACGTCCAGTTATTGTACCTTTAGATGTTAAAAAACATCAAAAAGCATCGGCGTTAGCTGCCCAACAATCTCATCCAGAAATTGCTAAACAAGTTTACTTAAATATTTTGGCTGTTACTGCTGTTTCTCATTTACTGAAATGGTTAGAATTTGAGACAAATTTAGAACAGACAAATAGTTTTAATCCGCTGCTAACTGGATTGTTTAATGCCACTGATTTGATAGTAGAAAATCAGCAGTTATTCTGTATGCCTATTTTGCCGGGAGAAACAGAATTTTCTGCCAGTTTAGATATAACTGAAAATTTTATTGGTTATGTGGCAGTGCAATTTCAGCAAAGTTTAGACAAGGTGGAAATTTTAGGATTTTATCCAGCAGTTAAGAACAATTTACCGGAAAAAATATCTCTTGCAGAATTACAACCTCTAGATAATTTATTTGAATTTTTGGAGAAAAATAAACAGGAAGTTTTACCCCAGAATCCTTTGGTTAATTTAGGTAATTGGTTTACTGGAATTTTTGAGGAAATTTGGTTGCCTCCTGAAGCAGTTTTAACCCCAAGATTAGGCTTTGCTAAAAGTAGTTCTGTTGATACGGTTAAAAGAGCAAAAACTATAGATTTTGGTTTACTTTTAAATCAGCAAAAAGTTGCTTTAGTTATTACTATTCAGCCAGAAGTTGATTCGGATATGGGAGTATTAGTGCAAGTTTATCCTATTGGAACACAGGAATATTTGCCTCCTGGTTTAAGGTTAAAAATCGAATTAGAATTAGATATTGAGGAAGTAGAATCTAGGGCAGCGGACCAATTAATTCAGTTAGAATTTAGTGAAATTTCTGGTAAATGTTTTTCTGTAAAAGTCATTTTAGATGATGCAGAAATAGTTGAAAATTTTGTAGTTTAGCTTTCAGGAAGGAAGAAGGAATTTGTAGGTTGGGTTGACGCAGGAAACCCAACATTGATACAAAATAATATCAAATCCACTTGTTTTGGAGCAGACTTTGTAGCTTAGGTTGAGGCAGGAAACCCAACAATAATCAAGAAGTTTTGTTGGGTTGCGCTACCGCTTAACCCAACCTACTAATTTATTTCAATATCAAAGCAGTTCATTTTTCAAAAAAACCATGGAAAACAAAATCACAATCTACCTCAACTCCGGCAATTTTTCAGAAGGCTTCAATTCTATAACTATCCAACTAAATCAAACCCAAAAATTTACCACAATCTTACCACCTGCTCCCCAAATTACCCACTTATACAAAAACTGGCAACAACAATATATTTCCCTCACCCCCACCCCTAGATCAGGATTCAAAAAACACCAAGTTACTAATATTTCTAGCTCCGAATGTTTCCATTATTATCAAGCACTCTGCCAAGAAATAAATACCTGGTTCACACCCATAAAAAACCTAATTCCTCACAATGAAAAAATTATCCTTATTCTCAATACTCAAAATATTGATGACACCCAAACTGCAGAAATATTACATAAACTTCCTTGGGGAAAAATATATCTTTCAGAAAATCAGAAAATCGAAACTATACTCAGCTTTTCCGAAGGAAAAAATACCCCAAGTATCATCTCTGAAATACCCAGGCAAGTCAGAATATTAGGCATCCTCGGAGACAACACAGGTATCAACATTTCCCAAGACAAAGACTTAATTCAAAAACTTAGAAGAAGAGGAGCAATACCTAAATTTTTACCACAATCAAATCAACCCCTCAAACGCAAAGACTTTGCTCAACTCTGGGATGAAGCTTGGGATATAATCATCTTTTCCGGTCACAGTAAAACTTATCAACAACACTCCGGTATTATTCATCTCAACTCCCAAGAATATTTAGACTTCCAAGAAATTAGAAATACTCTCATAACTGCTAAACAACAAGGTTTACAATTAGCTATTTTTAACTCCTGTGATGGTTTAGGTTTGGCTCAACAATTGGCTGATATTGGCATTACTATTATTATCTGGCGAGAAATTACACCAGACCAAGTTGCTCCTCTATTTCTTAAATACTTTCTCACCTCTTTTACTAACAACAATTCTGTTTATATTGCTATGAAACAAGCTCGACAAAAGTTACAAGAATTACATCCAGAAATTGAGAAAAAATTACCAGGAGTTACTCAATTACCAATAATAGTTCATCATGGCAAAGTTACACCTCCTACTTGGAGTCAACTACGGGGTAGAAGTGGGGGTAGAGTTGGTGGTGCTGACTGGAATTTGGAGAATTTATTGACTCGTCAGGAGTTGCGTAACCGGAAGAATTTATTGGAGGCAGTCAAACATGAAGTAGTGGCACGTTTGAGTCAGTCTTTGCATAATCAAATGGAAGTATTAATTAATGTTCCGAAACAGTTTCAACCTCAACAGGTAAAACGTATTTGGGATGTGAGCGTGAAAATAGGTGATCGCCCGACTCTGAAATTATCCCCGGAAGCAGATATTATTGATGTGTTTGACGAGCCGATGGTGGTAGGTAAGTTGTTGATATTGGGTGCCCCTGGCTCTGGGAAAACGACGACGTTGTTGGAGTTGGGGCAAGAGTTGATTATTCGTGCTCAGATGGATGGGGAGTTGGGGATACCTGTGTTTTTGAATTTATCTTCTTGGCGAGATGATCAGCAGTCTATTGAAGAATGGTTGGTGGAGGAGTTGCGCTGGAAGTATGGAGTGAGTAGGAATATTGGTAAGAGGTTGGTGGAGGGTAGGCAGTTGTTGCCGATGTTGGATGGTTTGGATGAGTTGGAGTCGTCTCGACAGGGTTTGTGTGTGGAGGCGATAAATAGGTTTTTGTTGGGGGAGTGTCGTCCTGGGTTTTTGGTGGTGTGTAGTCGGTTGGAGGAATATGAGTCTGTTGGGGGTGAGTTGTGTTTGAATGGGGCGGTTTGTTTGTTGCCTTTGAGTGATGTTCAGGTGGAGGGTTATTTGTTGGGGTTTGGTAAGGGTAAGTTGTGGGAGTGGGTGAGGGGTGATGGGGAGTTGTTGGAGTTTGTGAGGGTGCCGTTGTTTTTGAGTATGGTGGTTGTAGCGGAGGTTTCTTTGAGGAGGTGGGGTGAGTTGAGAGGGGATGAGCGGTTGGATTTTTTGTTGGATGCTTATGTGGTAAGGATGTTGGAGCGCAGGGTTGATAGTCGGTTTTATGGGAAGGGGATGCCTAGTGATGAGAGGACGCTGCGTTGGTTGGGGTGGTTGGCGTCTCAGTTGGAGAGACATTCATTGACTGAGTTTTTGATTGAAAGTTTGGAACCTACTTGGTTGGATAGTAAGAGGGATAAAAGAATTTATAAGTGGATTTATGGTTTATTTTATAGCAATTGTATTTATTTTTATTTCATAGGAATTACGTCTATTGACAATATTATTGTTGCTCAAATTGGTATGATTACTGGGGTGTTATTGGTGAATACTAATAAATTTGTGAATCCTAATAAAAAAAATAAATATATTTACATTAATCCTCTTGAAACAGAAATTATGAAATTTTCTTGGAAAAGATACCGAGAATCTTTCAAACAAATATTATTAATATATCATCCTAAAAATCTTTTTATAGATATTCTTGAAGAGAAAAATATTCTAATATTTTTCATTATATTTCAAATATTTTGCACTTCAATCTCGTTATTGTTATTTTTTGCATCTGATTTAAAATTAGAATTTTTGTTACTCCCAAATTTAATGCTAGTTTTAATTACGATAGTTATTGGAGTAATTTCACCTCCTATACTTGCTATAGGTGAAGGTTTAAAAGGTGGAGAAGTGAAAAGTAAAAAATATCCCAATGAAGGAATGTGGCGAACTTTATTAAATGGAGTTTTATTGACGATAATTACTCTTCCCTTTGCAGTAATTATTTTTCTATTTTCAAAATCAAATAACTCTGAATTGACCAGCAAAATACTATTGTTTGTTTCTAGATTTTTGCCGTTAATGATAGTCTTAACATTTTTGCTTCCTGTTCTCCAACACCTAATCCTCCGCATCACATTTTTCCTCACAAAAAAAGCCCCCTGGAATTACGCCCGCTTTCTCAACTATGCCACCGAAAAAATGTTACTTCAGCGTGTTGGAGGAGGTTATCGATTTATTCATAGATTACTCCAGGAACGTTTGGCATGGAGATACAATAATCAACAAAAATAGAAGTATAAAAAATATTTTTGGCGTTAGTAATTAATGGAATAATTTACAGCATATTCGGTCGTATATAAAGTACAGATGTTAACGAGGGAATATTCCCAGTGCGGGCATCTTGCCCGCTATAAGTGTACCTCACTGATATGAAATATGCTGTAATATCATGTCCGGATAATAGCGTGATAAAAAAACTTTCTCCTTTTCCTCCTCTTTCTTCTCTCCTAATTCCTGACTCCTCCCTTATTATTTATAACTATTCAACCGGAAATGATATTAAATTATATTGCCTAATTTTCACGATACTGCCAAGTTTTATAAGTTTCTGTATCGCTCAAAATATTCACATAAAATAAATCTATTCCCTCCTGCTCCAATAAAGCCAATATTGCCAAATTAAACTGGTCATAAGCTCTCGAATAATTATCTAAATCATTAGCAAATCCAATTACTCTAATTACGCGAGAATTTCTTTCCAACCCATTAAATCTCACCATACAAGAATCATATAAAAGGTCAATTTTTTTGGGAATTAGTCGAATTTTCTCATTAAGAGCAACTACTTTTTTAGATGAAATACCGTCAATCTTAATATATAAATCAATAGATGCTTTCTTCTGCTCGTTGGGCTGTTGAGATAAATTTTTAATGCTACCATCAATCATTTTAGAGTTCGGAACTTTTTGAGTTGCTCCCTCAAAACCAATATAAATAGTTGTACTTCTAATACCTATATTTTTAACCTCCGCCCAACGACCACTTGGTAATAAAAGCCAGTCATCTACTCGATATAAACTATCACTATAAATAACAATTGTAGCCAGCCAATCACCAACAACATCCTTAAATAATAAACCTAATGTCAGACCAGCACCGCCGATTAAACCAACAATTGCAGTGGCAGAAGCTCCCAATAATATTTCTCCTGCTTTTAGACCAAAAATTACAATGGCAGTTAACCTAAATAACTTCGGAATATAGGGGCTAATAATATCATCTAATTCGGTATCTGTTTGAGCTGATAAATTTTGTAGCAGCTCTCCTAAAATAGGAGATGTACGATAAACAATTAGTGCTATATTACCTACTATTGCTAAATTAATAATTCCTGTAATTGTTTGATTTAGTTGGGGAGTAATATAATCTGTTAGTATTAATTGTATTACCCACAATCCCATTAAATAGACAAACCATCCTATAGGTTTTTTAATAACTGCAATTAATTGATCGTCAAGGGTAGTTTTGGTATTACGAGTTAAAGCTTCAATCCGCCTAATCACAACTATAGTTAATAATTGTTTTAATACTAATGTTGCTATTAAAGCTAATACTATAAAAAATATGATTATGACTGGTATATCCAGAATTTTGATGTTTTTGATAATTTGCCAAATTGCTTCCATAAGTATTCAATAATTTAGAATTTAGAATTTAGAATTTAGAATTACCTCTTCTTATAAAATTAAGAGGATTGGATCAAAGGATTTTTTTTCTTCTCTTGCTCTCGTGGATATGGCGCAGGTTTCCTCGCCATCCCACCCTACGGGAAGCTCCGCTTTTTCCGTTTGTCATGCTACGCTTGCCATGTCGGCGACAGCCGCTAATATCATGTCCGGTTGAACAGTGATAAATAAATAACTACGGAGGAGTCAGGAGTCAGGAGTCAGGAGTCAGGAGGAAAGAGGGAAGAAAGAAGAAGAACTGGAGTTGAAGGAGAAAGTTTTTTTATCACTAATTATCCGGACATGATATAATACCAATTTGATAAATGTTTGCTACAAATAGCTAGGGTATTTCTTAGAATCCAGCAATCCTGCAATTCAGGAGTCAGAATTAATAGATTTCATACCAGTTTTCAGGTCGTAAATTCTCTTTTTTGTCAAAGGGACATTTCCTGTAAAATCTTTTTATTGCACTTATTATTCGTAACATTCTTTTTTCAAATTGGTATAACGTAGTTATGCGCTAGCAAAACGACCGCTTTTTTCTCCATGAATGGAGAGGCTTTATACCTGAATTTTTCGGTAAAGTTATATAAAAAATTGTGCTACTTACGAATCTCCCCACACTTCCCACATTCCCCACACTTCCCACACTTCCCACACTTCCCACCCTTCCCACCCTTCCCACCCTTCCCACACTCCCCACACTCCCCACACTCCCCACACTCCCCACACTTCCCACACTTCCCACACTCCCCACACTCCCCCACTCCCCACACTCCCCACACTCCCCACACTCCCCCCACTACCCC
>NZ_JAAHHG010000455.1 GCF_010692555.1 Okeania sp. SIO3B5
TCCTGGGAGGGGCTAGGGGTGGGTTGGGAGGGGGAGGGGCGAGGGGTGGGTTGTCTCCTGTCTCCTACCCCTACTAAAAGACTTTTTCAGCAAACCCTAAATAGGGCTTAGCGAATTTGTCCAAATGCTTCTAACCCACATTCCGCACTTCAGTTTGTATCATTAAAAGTAGTATATAAATCCGTAGCTTTGTAGGTATTTATACTATACAAATCATCTCAATTACTTTTTTCGTCGATCAAATTTTGAGTAAATAATTAAGCATAAATACTTGCTTGATCGTGTTCTCGATCGCGGCAGCTATGATTTTCTTCTCAAATTCTGTCTCCTGTCTCCTCCTTCTATACTACATTTTGTGGTGCGGAATGTGGGTTCTAACCCTTCTGCCCTCTGCCTTCTACCTTCGGTCTACAGATATTATAAGTAGGGCTTGCTGATTAAATCTCAAAGCATTGACTGATATTGGTTGTAGCATTTTTTTATCTAAAAAAGTGTCAGTTTTTCAGTGGCAAGAGCTGCAAAAAGCTAGTATTTTGGGAGTATTATGGCAGACAAATCAAGGGACAATTTTTCCGACTACCTCCTCTATAATTCCCCGTTCCTCCTGTCTCCTGTCTCCTGTCTTCCCCTCCCCTCCTGGGAGGGGCTAGGGGTGGGTTGGGAGGGGTTAGGGGTGGGTTGTCTCCTACCCTCACCCATAAGACTTTTTCAGCAAACCCTAAGTATTCAACCGAACATGATATGACTCTTCCTGAAGAATGCTACGCAAATAGCCATTTTTCAACCATAAAATGTTTAAGTTGTTTAAGTCACAAATAGCAGGCTAATTTCTATGAGAACATTTTCAAAAAGGCCACAGAAAGCAAATGTAGCCGAAACTACAATAGAGAATGAATTTAATCCTTCAGCACAACTGAAACAAACTTTGGAGGAGTGGTTTCAAGCTTTGCTAGGGGTTGTAATGGCAGTTGCCATATTTGCCATAACGATACAAACAGTCAATGCTACTCCGAATATTGAGTTCACTTACTCTGGGCAAGCTTTGGGGAATTACTATAGCTATGGTGTAAGTTTAGGAGATGTGGATGAAGATGGCGATATTGATGCTTTTGTTGCTAATAATTTTGAGCAGCCCAATAAAGTTTGGTTAAATGATGGTAAGGGCAATTTCACTGACTCACAGCAAGCTTTGGGGCGTTCCAGAAGTTATGGTGTGAGTTTAGCAGATGTGGATGGAGATGGCGATCTGGACGCTTTTGTTGCTAATTACAATAGTCAGCATAAGCAGAATAAAGTTTGGTTAAATGATAGTAGGGGCAATTTCACTGACTCACAGCAAGCTTTGGGGAATTACTATAGCTATGGTGTAAGTTTAGGAGATGTGGATGGAGATGATGATCTCGACGCTTTTGTTGCTAATGATAATCAGCCCAATAAAGTTTGGTTAAATGATGGTAGGGGAAATTTCACTGACTCACAGCAAGCTTTGGGGCGTTCTAGAAGCTATGGTGTGAGTTTAGCAGATGTGGATGGAGATGGCGACACGGATGCTTTTGTTGCTAATAATGGTCAGCCTAACACAGTTTGGTTAAATGATGGTAGGGGAAATTTCACTGACTCACAGCAAGCTTTGGGGCGTTCCAGAAGCTATGGTGTGAGCCTAGCAGATGTGGATGGAGATGGCGATCTGGACGCTTTTGTTGCTAATAATGGTCGGCCTAACACAGTTTGGTTAAACGATGGTAGGGGAAATTTCACTGACTCACAGCAAGCTTTGGGGCGTTCCAGAAGCTATGGTGTGAGCCTAGCAGATGTGGATGGAGATGGCGACACGGATGCTTTTGTTGCTAATAATAATCGGCCTAACACAGTTTGGTTAAACGATGGTAGGGGAAATTTCACTGACTCACAGCAAGCTTTGGGGCGTTCCAGAAGTTATGGTGTGAGTTTAGCAGATGTGGATGGAGATGGCGATCTGGACGCTTTTGTTGCTAATAACAGTCAGCCTAACAAAGTTTGGTTAAACAACCTAGATCGCTATATCAACTATCCTCCCACCAACCTCGCACTCAGCAACACTACTATCAACGAAAACGTACCAGTTAACAAAGTAGTAGGAACATTCTCTACCGCTGACTCCGATGATAATACCTTTACCTACCAATTAGTTAGTGGTAACGGAGACACTGATAATTCAGCCTTCACTATAGATAGTAACCAACTAAAAATCACAGATTCACCAGACTATGAAACAAAATCTAACTATAGTATTCGAGTCCAAACAACTAGACTCACAAGAAGGAACTTTCCAGAAGGCATTTACCATCAATATTAACGATATTGTCGAACAATAGAGTTGTGACAATACAGCACCAAACAACTTAGTAGTCAATGGTAGCTTTGAAACACCAGTAGTACCTGCTACTGGTTATGACTTCAAACGACAAATTGAAGGTTGGAAAAGATGCCTATTATTTATGTTCTGGATGAGTTGGTGCATTTATTCCCATCTTATTTATCTGGGCAATCATTTGATATAACTTACCACTATCTTTTTGATTAAAATTTAGAACTAAACGGGGAAGATGAGCAGTTTCATCTCCAGACTCTTCTGGTAAAGCCTTACTTTTTTCAATTCTTCCCATAGTCAAAATATCACTAAACTCTTGATTCAAAAACTCTACATCACTTTCTGAAAGTTCTAAATTCAGACGAATTATCAACTTTTCTCCCACATAACGACTCGAATGATAAACTCTGTAAAAGTTAGCGATCGCTTGACAAGCCTCTTCCAAGTCATCTGTAATGGTATATAGGCTAGGGTCTTCTGGACTAATCAAACCACGCCGAAGCAGTTGTTTATGAATAAAATTGTTCCAGTCATGCCAATAGTTTCCACCAGGACAATCTATTAATACTAGCGGCGCTGGGCCATATTTACCTGTTTGTGTTAATGTTAAACTTTCAAATGCTTCATCTAAAGTGCCAAAACCACCAGGAAATAAAGCTAAAGCATCACTTTCTCTAAGAAAAAATAACTTGCGAGTAAAAAAGTATTTAAAGTTAATTAATTTTTGTTCTCCTTCAATAAAAGGATTTGATTTTGCTTCAAAAGGTAACTGAATATTTAAGCCGAAAGATTTTTCAGCCCCTGCACCTTCATTGCCAGCTTGCATTATTCCGCCTCCACCACCTGTCATTACCATAAAACCTTGCTGAGTAATTCGACGGGCAAAGTCTACGGCCATTTGATATTCTGGAGCTTCTGGAGATGTTCGTGCAGAACCAAATATCGTAATTTTGCGAATATGGCGATAGGGGTAAAATATCTCAAATCCTTTTTCCATATCCTGTAGAGAAGCTGCTAATATCTTCCAATCTAGTCGGTCTAGCTCCTCTGATGCCATACTAACAATGGTGGAGAGCGATCGCTTAATCCATTTCTCATGCTTTAGAGTCGGCAAATTTTTGACTAATTTAGTCACTTCTACCTCAAGAGACTCAACTGCTGTTTTCTGATAATCTGAGGCCATTAACTTTTTCCCAATATTTAATAACTTTAATTTTTACTGGAATTTTTTAGTCGATGGTTTTTTCATTTTTCCTGGTTAATTGTATTTGATCTCCCAATTTCGCTCTTAATTCTTTTTGTAAATTAAGTAAAAATTTACCGAAAAGCGACGTTGAGAGCAAGCGTGTTTTAACCGGGGGATGAAAACAAGGGAGTCGTTTAGACTAGACAACTTTAGTTGTCCTGTGCTATTTTCTGGATATACAAAAGTAAGCAGAAAGCTAGGTTTATACTTAAGCCGACTGTGTAGGGGCACCGCGGAAATTGTCCCCAAAGAATATATCTTTGGTCAGAATCATGAGAAACGAAGCAACAAGGATTTATCCTGTTGTGTAGTATCAACTTAGAATCCCCTCGGCAATAGATGCGGGGAGTAGTCAATTGAATTTTTCTATATTTTTATTATCTATGTGAACTGTCCCGACGCTGACGCAAGCGTACAGCGCGGGCTTCCTACCCAGAGACCCGCTATAGTAGTAGATTTCTTACGTCCTCTATTACTATGACTTACAGTCTGGCGATGGGCTTTGTCCCGCGTCCCACAGGTCAAAATTCGTAGTCCCTCGTCTCTGAGGTTGATGGCAGCATTAATATCTCTATCATGGGTTGTTTGACAATTTTCACAAGTCCACCGTCTAACATTAAGGGGTAAACTTCCAACTTGGTTTAAGCAAACATGACTTGTCTTTGAACTAGGAAAAAACCTATCAACCTCTTGATAAGCCTTGCCTTCATTTTCTGCTTTATACTTCAGCATAGTCATAAACATCCCCCATCCAACTTGTTCTATTGCTTTAGCTAGACAGTGATTTTTCATCATTCCTTTGACATTCAGATTTTCAACGACTACGACTTGGTTTTCGTCTACTATCCTACGCGATAGTTTGTGTAGAAAATCTTCACGACAGTTAGAGATTTTTCGATGAACTCTAGCCATTTTCCTTCTGGCTTTGTTGCGGTTTTTAGAGCCTTTTTCCTTTCTAGATAATTGCTGTTGCTTCCTTTTTAAATTTCGTTCATGAAGTTTTAAGAATTTTGGGTTATTGTACTTTAAACCATCACTGGTAATTGCAAACTCAGTTAATCCTACATCAACGCCCACTGCTTTACCAACTGTAGTCAACTCTGGTTTGTCTTGAGAATCCTCAAACAACACAGAAGCAAAATATTGATGGGATTGATTTTTAGATACAGTAACGGTTTTGATTTTACCCTTAATAAGTCTATGGATAATAGCTTTAACAACTCCAATTTTTGGAAGTTTTAAGCTGTTTTTAAGAACCGTAACATTTTGAGGATATTGAATAGACTGCTTGCCATGTTTTGATTTAAACCTAGGGTATTTAGTTCGTTTCTCAAAGAAGTTGTTAAAGGCCACACCCAGATTTAAACAGACTTGTTGTAGGCACTGAGAATAGGTTAGCTTTAACCATTCATGTTCTTTCTTAAGAGAAGGTATAAGTTTTTTAACTTCATAACCTGATAATCCTTTACCAGTATTTTTATATGTTTCGTTAATCAAGTTAAGAGAGTAATTCCATAGCCAACGACAATTACCAAAGCTTTGCTCTAGCAACTGTTTTTGTTGTGTATCTGGATATAATCTGACAATGACTACTCGCAACATAGTAAAGGTAAAGTCCTGTTTGAATATCCTATCAACTACTATAGTAATATCATGTCCGGATAATTAGTGATAAAAAAACTTTCTCCTTCAACTCCAGTTCTTCTTCTTTCTTCCCTCTTTCCTCCTGACTCCTGACTTCCCCTCCTGGGAGGGGTTAGGGGTGGGTTGACTCCTGACTCCTCCGTAGTTATTTATTTATCACTGTTCAACCGGACATGATATAAAATAGTGTATTGATTTAAGCCACAAACCCTTATGTCAATTTTCGGGGCATCGAACCCCTAAATTGACCCGCCTATCCCATAGGACGCTCACCTATCGGTAGAGCGCGGGGCTTCTCGGCGGAATAGCTAAAATACTAAAAGTTCATCTCAATTTAATGTTGAGCAATTAAGAATAACGCAAGCCTGCCTCCCCTAATATTGCAGGATTCTAGGCATTTCACACCACTACCCCTGGATTTAACGTTCCTTTTACAAACAGTCTCTTAGATTGGGCCTTACTTATTTATAAATACAAATACAAAATTTCCGAGACCACTGAGAATCTCGGCTAAGTCATAAAATAGGTTAACTCTACCTTACTTGCTTGAGAAGTAAGACTGTAGAAAGAAAACATTGACATCTCCAGGGGTTGAAACACCCTGGATTCCGTGGTTAACCCACCGCAAATGGGATGAATCCACATTTGCTTCAAGCCTGTCAACAGACTTCTACACTCCTCGACGTAAATCAAAAATTTAGCTGTGAACTTACTTTTTTTTATAGCTTTCAACAGTTTTCTATAACTTTCTACATATCTGTTTCAAAAGTTCTCAACCATTATCCACATACTTTTCTATAGTGTTAGCCAATGTAGTTTTCGGAACCGCTCCAACCACCATATCAACTCTTTGGCCTCCCTTGAAAATCATCAAGGTAGGAATACTACGAATCCCATACTGGCTTGCTACATTAGGATTTTCGTCCGTATTTACTTTAACTACTTTTATTTTTTCTTTATACTGATCTGCAATTTCTTCAACTACAGGAGCCACCATCCGACATGGCCCGCACCAAGGTGCCCAGAAATCTACTAAAACTGGAACGTTACTGTCAAGCACTTCTTGCTGAAAACTGCTATCGGTGACTGGAGTTGCTGCTGTCATTCTTTACTAATCCTTCAATATGAATCTTTATGGTATGGCGTAGAATTCTTGCTTCTTTCAGATTGCCTCTTGACTAAACTTAACTTGGTACTAACGAAAGTCTAGGACTTCTCCCAAGTATATCAGCCAAGCTGGCTTCACAAGCTTTCCAGACTTGGTTGCTAGTCCAAGCCACGGTCTGCCTGACCGCAAAGGTCTGCCTATTTACTAGGCTTAGTGCAACTCAAAATTTTTTTATACAGTTCATCAGTTGCCAGTTACATCTGTTGTATTAAAAACACCTTTATTCTAATTTGGTGTTTTTTGATTTTAGCAAGTTAACTTTTCCCATAAAACACTAAGTTTATTTTAGTCTAAATATGTTAGGAAAAATTTAAGATAAAATCCTGAAAAATATGGTAGGTTTTAATGCTACCAATGTATCTATAAAAGAGTATAGTATAAAATGGTATCAAGGTTAACAAATTATCATATAACATTTAACCTTCAAAAGGTATTGCAACCAGTCCGAGCTTAACACAAAGTCGCCCTGGATTAGTTAGAGGCTTTTCTCCCCCCACATCCCCATCTCCCTATCAGAAAAGGGTTTTAGGAGTTCCTTATTTCCTTATAAGGTATAGACCTTGACATCCTCCCCGGCCTAAAGGCACGGGGATTCTTACCGAGCCATAGCTCCTCGGCGGGTTGACGTTTCACAGGCTGCTGCTGCCTTGACGGTAGTCTTACGCTTGCCTCCACGTCCGTTTAGAGTCTCGGACTGCCCGCCCGCGACTAATATATTTATTGCTGCATTCTCGTCTCTGTCGTGTTTTGTACCACAGTTGAGACATTCCCATTCTCGCACTGATAGGTCTAATTTACCACCTTTAAAACCACAACTAGAGCAGGTTTGAGATGTTGCTTCCCACCTGCTTATTACTCGAAAATCGCGACCGTATTTTTCAGCTTTTCCTTCTAACAGTGTCCTAAATTGTCTCCAACCTAAATCAGAAATTGCTCTGGATAATTTGCGATTTTTCAGCATTCCAGAAACGTTCAAATCTTCTAAAACAATTGTTTGGTTTTCACTAATTATTTCAGTAGATAATTTATGCAGAAAATCTGTTCTTGTATCTTTTAATTTGGCATGAAATTTAGCCACTCTAGCCCGTGCTTTTTCATATCGTTTCGACCCTCTAGTTTTATTAGATAATGATTTACTTAACTTTCGATATTTCTTAATTCGTTTTTTTAGTGGTTTAGGAGCATCAACCTTTGTACCATCGCTCAATGTAGCAAAAGTTTTGATGCCTAAATCTATACCTACTGAGTTATCAGTTTGAGGTAAGATTTCAGGTATTGTTTCTACGACAAAGCTGAGAAAATATCTATTAGCTGAATCTTTGATTACTGTTACTGATGATGGAGCAGTAGGTAACTCTCTTGACCAAACTATTTTTAGTTTCCCAATTTTAGCTAAATAGACTTTATGTTGACCAACTTTAAAACCACCTTTTCTAAACCTAGCAGTTTGCTTTGATTTTCTAGTTTTAAATTTAGGAGGTTTAATAGGTCTGCCTTTCTGTTGACCTTTGGTTGATTTAAAAAAATTTTGATAAGCTTGGTTTAAATCATTTAAAGATTGCTGTAGTGGTATATTAGAAACTTCCGATAACCACTGTCTATCTTCAGTCTTTTTGGCTTGAGTAATAAACAGTTTTTGTAACTCGGAGTTAGTGGGTTTATTCTCTCCTAATTTATACTTTTCTTGGC
>NZ_JAAHHG010000456.1 GCF_010692555.1 Okeania sp. SIO3B5
TCTTATACTATCATACTTGGTATAAACATAACAGATAAAATATTACGGAGCAATAAATTACTCCGTGTCGTCTTTCATCCCCGCTTTAAAAAGACGGGGCTTTCATACTCCCGCGATATCCTGGTAAAATTTTTATAAAAATATATTTACATTTAACAAGTAGTCTTATTATCATTATTATGATAGAGGGTAATCAAACTACCCACAAAAAGAAAAGGGACATCACACAAGGCTATGAACCATGTAATGTCCCTTTTGTGAAAACCAATAGCCATAGGAGGCCAAAATGATTTTCTTTATTAATCCAATTTCAATTATAGTACAAAATCTCAGCCAAGAAAAGGCTTTATTACGAGCCTACTTGGGTCTAACTCAAACAATGGCCACTAAACCAATTACAAATTCAGTAAACGAAACACGATTATACTACAACCGCTTCTTAGGGTACTTAATCCACCACCTAGAAAACACGATCGCTGACATTGAGGCTGCCGATACCTACATAGAAGAGCAAGAGCAACACAAAAGCAATTCAGAGACTACCTACACCCCACAGGAGGCACAAGCATACGACAGTTTATTTGGTGAACAGCCTCCACAAGATATACCAGAATCTGAGAAAATCGAATCACCATACTTTAATGAGGCAGAAATAGCTAAGGTAAATGCAGCCTCTAATAAAATCTCAGAAAAAAATCGGCAGCAATCCATAGAAAAAAATTCTCCAGCTCAAACCGAAACTTTAGAAGTTGATGAAGTAGAAGCGAGTGAAACTAGGAGTAGTTTGCAACAACCTGAACCTACTCTCACTGAACTGAAGCAGCAGCTATTATCTAAGAAAAATAAATCACAACTAGAGCAATTCAAGTCAGAGATAGGGGCTGAGAAGGCTGGAGAGATTTGGGAAAGCTGCACAATTCCTGAGCGCAATCTAATCAAATGTATTAACGCTACCACTAAAACAGCAGCCTTACCTTTTGATTTAGTTAGTTGGGCTAACCCTCTAGGAAGACGAGAGATAGGGCGTTATGTTGGGTTTTACCGTGGAGGTAAACAGTGCAAAGAGAACGAACGAGTGATTTATCTACCAAAGCATGACACATTCAAAGTCGTGGACAAGCGATCGCTCAAAGGAGTAGATGCAAAGTCTCAAAAACCTTGTCCTCGTGACCTTGCGATCAAGTTAGAAGCTGCATTAGAAGCACAACCAGAACCAGAGCAACCTACAGCTCAGGAAATAGCAAATAATAAGTTGGGCTAAAACTAGAGAAGCTGTTGTTTAGTGCCAACTGTTTTTATAAGTCTTTTAATGTAAGGCTTTTGAAGCCTAGCGTTTTACTGTATAACTTTCTTTTGCTATGCTTGTTATCGACTGTTTTTTGTAAGTAATGAAAACTGAAACGAGGTAAATTTGTCTTCCGGCTGATTACTTGGTTAAATGTCGCCCTTTTATTGCATACCATAGTAAGTAAAATAAGGGAGACCAATATAGCAAAATGGAATATGCAGCCTCAGGAAAATAAAACACAAAAGGTAGCGGAACTACCAAGCGCATCCAGAAATTCAAAAAAAACTTCACTAACTCATTTATTGGCAAACCTCGACACTCAATATAATCCACTATAAAATCATCATTCGTCCAATAGCAGCTTTTTTGTAGATCGACGACTTATCCAAAGTCAAAATAAGGAAGTGGAATTGAAAATGCAAAAATTAAGCTCAACAAAAATAGGCCCACATATATAAGGGAAATATTCTTTAAAAGAATAATCAGTTTTTTCTTCATAAGAATTTAACGCTTAGGTGAGGGGGCGACTATAGGCCACGTCCACTCAACTGACAAGTTATAACTATTTGAATAACGCAAGTCTAAGCCAAACTAACCAAAAAAGACATAACATTGATCACTTATTATATACCCAAGGCTTATATTAAGCTTGGGTTCAGAAGATGGCATAAAACTAAAGTAACTGTAACTAAGTGGCAAGTTCTCTTTGACATCCTCCCCGGCCTAAAGGCACGGGGATTCCTACCGAGCCGTAGCTCTTCAGCGAGTTGACGTCTCACCGGCTGCTGCTACCTTGACGGTAGTCTTACACTTGCCTCCACGTCCGCGCACGAGTCTCAGAATGCCCTCCCGCGACTTATCTATCAAGAATTCTTATGGATGCTTGTCTGTGCCTTCAAGTTTGAGCTGCTCATTGACCTGAAAGCTTCCCTTGTTCTGCTCTCAACTGAAGGAATTTCGACCTAATATTCTTTTCTACAGTATTTATGAGACAAGGTGGGTATAGAACCAATTTCATTATAGCATAGTATAGAAAGTCGCCCGCTTATGGGCGAGGCTTTAAACCCAATTTTTCGGTAACAATGAATTTAATTTTGAATTTTTTGATAACGCAAAATTTTTTCTTCTTCCTTCTTCCTTCTTCCTTCTTCCTTCTTCCTTCTTCCTTCTTCATATTTTGACGCTAAAGTTATGCTACATGGAGATATTGGCAGATAATGCAGAAAACTGAGTACAGTATTAAAGATGCCAGTGTTGGTACTTCACGCTATAACAAAGAGTAATGGGTGATTCGGAAACTTAGAGAATGGTTTTACTTTTATCCCTAAATTAAATTAGGGTTAAGTTAAAAGACAGTTGGCGAATAAGAACTTTTATTTCTTGATTGTCAAATGTTGAGCATTCTACATAGTTCTAATGTTGCTCCAACTCTCTGAGTTCTGAAAGTACCCTCTACTAGCGAACTTTATTAGTTGGCATTCCTAATCTCCATGCTGCGAATAATTACTAACTGGCTTGAGGCACAAGCTGAATTAAAACGTATCACAGAACGTACCCATGATGATACGGCTATTCATAAAGAAACTACAGTGCGAGAAATCTTGCGCTCCGTTAAAGAAAAAGGCGATGAGGCTCTATTACACTATACATCAGAGTTTGACCATATTACCTTAACTCCAGAAGAGTTAAAAGTAAGCGGTTCAGAGTTAGATGCGGCCTATCAACAAGTAAATAAGGACTTATTAAATTCAATTCGTTTTGCTGCTAAACAGATAGAAGCTTTTCACCGACAGCGAGTTCCTAAATCTTGGGTTCAGTTCGGTGATGATGAAGTGGTTTTGGGCAAACGCTACACACCAGTAGATCGAGCTGGTTTATATGTTCCTGGGGGTAAGGCTTCTTATCCAAGTACAGTTCTAATGAATGCTATACCTGCTCAAGTGGCCAAAGTACCGAAGATTGTCATGGTAACACCACCTGGCCAAGGTAACAAAATTAATCCTGCTGTACTTGTAGCTGCTCAGGAAGCAGGCATTCAAGAAATTTATAGGATTGGAGGAGCACAGGCAATAGCAGCTCTTGCTTATGGGACAAAAACTATACCAAAAGTGGATGTCATCTCTGGGCCGGGTAATATCTATGTAACTTTGGCAAAGAAAATTGTTTATGGCACCGTAGGTATTGATTCTCTGGCTGGGCCTTCAGAGGTGATGATTATTGCAGATTCTGAAGCTAACCCAGTTCATTTAGCTGCAGATATGTTGGCTCAAGCAGAACATGATTCATTGGCTGCAGCTATCTTGTTAACTACAGATTCAGCAATAGCACGTCAGGTGGTAACAGAGGTAGAGCGACAACTTGAGGATCATCCACGTCGCACAATGACAGAAAAGGCGATCGCCCATTACGGTTTAGTTGTTGTTGTTGAGTCTCTCAAAGCTGCTGCTGAACTTTCTAATCTATTTGCTCCAGAACACTTGGAGTTGGAAGTTTCAGATCCTTGGGCTTTGCTGGAAAATATTCGTCATGCTGGTGCTATTTTCCTTGGTTATTCCACTCCAGAAGCTGTGGGAGATTATTTGGCAGGGCCAAATCATACTTTGCCTACTTCTGGTGCTGCTCGCTATGCTTCAGCATTGGGAGTAGAAACATTTATGAAGCATTCTAGCTTGGTTCAATATTCTTCTACTGCCTTGCATAAAGTGGCCACAAAAATCGATCTATTGGCCACGACTGAGGGGTTGCCCTCTCATGCTAACTCGGTACGAGTGAGGACAAAAACTCAGGAGCAGGAGCAACAAGAATGGATGAAAAAAGAAAACATTAATCAGGAAAATGATGGTAAAAATTTATAAGTAATACAAGATGACTCCCGTTAGAATCTTTAGATCGCGGGAGAACATACAACTAATGGAAGGTTTTCAATTTCATAGAAGAAGGAAGAACTGAAGTTGGAAATATATTGCGTTGTCTGATGTTTATGGGAAACAGATTAAATCAATGAATCGTTGGTACAACAAACAGATATCAACTATTAAAGAAAATAAACCTTTGGGATTTTGGTCAAATAGACTAGCTGCCATTACAGAAAAGCGTAACCGCCAAATTCGATTTGGGTATAAATAAAGCAGCCAGAATAGTAATTAATCATTGTGTAAAAAATTTTATTGGTACAATTGTATTTGGTTGGAATAAAGGTCAGAAAAATGAAATAGATAATGGTCATAAAAAGAATTCAGAATTTGTACCAATTCCTACAGCTAGACTCAAAGAAAGAATAGCTCAGTTGTGCGATGAATATGGAATAATATTTATAGAAACACCAAGAAAGTTATACAAGTATGGCTTCATTTTTAGATGGTGACGATCTGCCTATTTATGGTGAGAAACCCAATGATTGGAAACCGTCACCGAAAAGAATAAAGCGTGGTTTGTATAGAAGTATTAATAATTGGTTAATTAATGCAGACTGTAACGGGGCTGCAAATATAATCGCAAAAGTAAGCCGCAAAGCTGTAGGGGCGATTCGCGAATCGCCCCCTACTTAAGCCGACTGTGTAGGGGCACTTTGACTTGTCCCCAGAGAATATATCTTTGGTCAGCTAAGGAAAAACGAAGCAACATGGATTTATCGGTGTTGCGTAGTATCAACTTAGAATCCCCGTGACTTAAGTCTGGGGAGCAGTCAATACTGTATAGGACTACCTATTTCTTATCTCTGACTAATACTCTTGTCTATGGCCTTCAAAACAATTATTGTAGCTCTCAGCAATTCACACTCAGATCTAGATTTAGTAATTCAAGCATTAACAGAATTTAACTTAACATCAAAAACAAGAGTGATTTTATCTCATGTGGTTGCTACAGAAAAATCAGATTTGGATCTGAAAGCGGATCGACCTCAACCTGAAGGGAAAAATATTTCTGTCGGGGAATTTGAAAAGCAACTTAAAGTTTACCGAGAAAAACTTCCTTGTTTTACTGAAGTAGAGGTTGTGACTGGCGATCCAAGTGAAGAAATTGTTCGCTTATCTAATATTTATAATGCAGATTTAATTGTAATTGGTAGTCGGGGATTAAAAGGTATAAATCGGATTTTGCAGAAGTCTATTAGTAGTCAGGTTGTTGCTGAAGCAAATTGCTCAGTGTTTGTGGTCAAGCAGAGATAGCTCATACTATTTTTGTTATAAGTAGAAGTATTCAATAATTAATAATTAATAATTAATAATTAATAATTAATAACTAATAATTACCTCTCTTTTAAAAGAATGAAGAGGATTGACTCAAAAGAAAATTTTTCTTCTCTTGGTAGATTGGATATGGCGATGAAACTTCGCCATCCCAACTCTGTGAGAAACTACGCTTTTTCCTAGGTCATGGTCCGCAAACATTTTGCGAAGCGCAAAACGACCGCTTTTCTCCCCTTAAAATAGGAGGCTTTCAACCACAATTTTTCGGTAAATTAGTATAAAAATAGAAAAAATCAATAGGGAATCAAAAGCAATAATAAATTTAATTACCGTATTTTTTTATCTTACGATTAACTTACGGGATGATGGTTAAACCGAAAATCATAAATTCAATAAAATAATCTGATTTTTTCTGTTTTTAATCAATTATAATTTGACAAATACCATTATAAGTACGAAAATAAGTCCTAAAATTTCCTAAAATCTATATTCTCAAGCTATATATATAAAATCAGGTGAAACAAGAGGCATGAAAACTTTTTTTAAGCAGTCTATAGCTGCACTGACAACTTTAGGATTATTAACTTTCTTTTCTCTTCGTCCAACACCAGTCAGAGCAAATTTCTTTGACCAAAAAGAAGTCGAGCAGTCTAGATACATTGCAATTGCAGTTCCTCGTGCTTTTGGGCCACAATTGCTAATTTTAGAACAAAAAACCGATGCCAGACTATGTTGGGATGAAAGTGGCGATCGCCCTGTCTTAGTCGATCCTCTATTACTAAATTTTGACTTTACGGGTATTTGTGGACGTGCCACTGACAGTAATGGTTATTCTATCCGAATTGCAGGTACTGATCTAGCTCTTGAATATGCTCTCTCTTTGCAAATGAGCGGGGGGGATATACGACTAATGGGTATTTCTCGTTATGATTCTAATGCACCACGACTACTGATAGGCAGAACTTATGGTTTAGCTGACGGATTTACTAAAATTATTCTTGAACCTGGTTGGCGGTTTGCTAAAAGAACTTATGGGGGTAAAGAGTTAGGTCATATATATGTTACTACTGATTGGATGCCAACAGAGTGAGAAAGTTATGATCACAACTAGATAGGGTTTACTGAAGTCAGAAGTCAGAAGTCAGAAGTCAGAAGGAATAATTGTCTGATATTTGTCTGTTTAGTGCAGGATGGCGGAAATAACTAACCAGTTACAAAATCCTAAAACAATTACAAATCAAAAATGATTGAATGTCTTGAGTGCATCTTACATTCTGAGGACACCTCGCCAATTAGCACTTGCTTTTAAATGTATGACTTATAAACATCCGGGTAGCGGCACTAGGTTTGCTGAAAATGTGAGCATTTTTAGCTTTTTGGAGCGAAAAACTTGCATTTTTTTTTCCGTTAAAAATATTAAAGCATTTACCGAAAAGCGACGTTGAGAGCAAGCGTGTTTTAACCGGGGGATGAAAACAAGCGAGTCCTTTAGACTAGACAACTTTAGTTGTCCTGTGCTATAATCTGAATATACAAATGTCTAAGACAAAAGTAAGCAGAAAGCTAGGTTTAGACTTAAGCAGACTGTGTAGGGGCACTTTGACTTGTCCCCAAAGAATATACCTTTGGTCAGCTAAGTATAGACGAAGCAACAAGGATTTATCCTGTTGCGTAGTATCAACTTAGAATCCCCTTGGCAACAGCTGCGGGGAGTAGTCAAAAATAAAAGCTTTGAGAGTTAATTAGCAAATCATAGTTCTATCAAATTAATGTTAAAAAGCGGCCATTAAAAATGACCGCTTCTTAATAATCCTCAACACCACTTAAAAGAAATTCAAAAAGTAATTGACACAACAGTTGTGCCTTAACATAAACAGAGTTTTTGAGAAAGAGCATCGACGACTGGCCGTGTTTCGTCTCGATGCTCTTACTGATTCGCTCCTCACACCCTAGATAGTCTAACTTACTAAGCTAGTTTTGTCACTACTTTTCAGTAATTTTTTTTGACAAATCTTGAAAGCATTATCTATCAAGAGCTTCACATTTTAGATAACCAATCTAAAATCAAAGAATTAACTATTGTTGGCCTTTCATCGTGGGGACAATGACCTGTGTTGGGTATGGGAACAAATTTAATAGATGCACCTTTCTCTGCTAAGTCTTGATAAATTTTCCCACCAGAAATTGGTGTCCAAGGGTCGTTTTCTCCCCAAATTACTAACAATGGTGCTTGAATTTTTGGTAACAATTCTGAGGGATGAGGTCCTGCGGGTGCAGTGAGAATTGAAGCAAAAACTTTCTGCGCTCCAGCGTCGCAAGAAGGACGATGAAGTAATTCGATTAACTCATCTGTAATGGCTTCTTGATTACGATAAACTTGTTTGAGGGTGCCACGAATACGATATTTTTGACGGACTTGATTGAAAATAAATGGTCCTAGAGCTGGGGAATTAACTAATTTGCTGAACATCCCCATTATGAATCTTAGAGGAGGATTTAGTTCTTGAGGTCGATGGTTTAAGCCTCCTGCACAGTTAATGAGAATTCCACCTGTAGAAATTTCTGGGTAGTCTGCTAGTATCATTAGGCTAAGTAATCCACCAATGGAGTTGC
>NZ_JAAHHG010000457.1 GCF_010692555.1 Okeania sp. SIO3B5
TGCTCATGTTTCCAACCAGTAGCTATTTGTCGCAGTGCTTCAACTCGCACATCCAAACTATTATCAGACACTACCCATTGTTTGAGTAATTCTAAAATTCCCGCTTCATATTTCCAACCAGTAGCTATTTGTCGCAACGCTTCAAATTGCACATTCCAATTCTCATCAAACTCTACCTTTTGCTTGAGTAAATCTAAAATTCCCGGTTCATGTTTCCAACCAGTAGCTATTTGTCCCACCGCTTCAACTCTCATCTGCCAATCATCATCAGACACTACACTTTGTTTGAGTAATTCAAAAATTCCCAGTTCATGTTTCCAACCAGTAGCTATTTGTTGCAGTGCTTCAACTCTCACCTGCCAATCATCATCAGACACTACACTTTGTTTGAGTAATTCAAAAATTCCCGGTTCATGTTTCCAACCAGTAGCAATTTGTCGCAGTGCTTCAACTCTCACCTGCCAATCATCATCAGACACTACACTTTGTTTGAGTAAATCTAAAATTCCTGGTTCATGTTTCCAACCAGTAGCTATTTGTCGCACCGCTTCCAGTCGCACACTCGAACTGTTATCAGACTCTAGCCTTTGTTTGAGTAACTCTAAAATTCCCGGTTCATGTTTCCAACCAGTAGCTATTTGTTGCAGTGCTTCCAGTCGCACACTCGAACTATTATAAGACTCTATTTCAAAGGGCACATCCGAATCATCATCAGACTCTACTTCAAAACCGACATCCAAATCATCATCAGATTCTACTTCAAAGCCGACATCTGAATTATCATCAGACTCTAGCTTTTGTTTGAGTAAATCTAAAACTTCCGGCTCATGTTTCCAACCAGTAGCTATTTGTCGCAGCACTTCCCGTCGCACACTTGAATCATCGTTATAATCTAGCTTTTGTTTGAGTAAATCTAAAATTTCCGGCTCATTTTGCCAACCAGTAGCTATTTGTCGCAGTGCTTCAAGTCGCACACTCGAACTTTTATCAGACTCTAGCTTTTGTTTGAGTAACTCTAAAATTCCCGGTTCATGTTTCCAACCGGTAGCTATTTGTCGCACTGCTTCCCGTCGCACACTTGAATCATTGTTAGGCTCTAGCTTTTGTTTGAGTAAATCTAAAATTTCCGGCTCATGTTTCCAACCAGTAGCTATTTGTCGCACCGCTTCCCGTTGCACATCCCAATTCTCATCAGACTCTACCCTTTGTTTGAGCCAAGTATAGGTTAAAGGATCATTCCTCCAGGTTGCAGCTACCACTTCCACAGCTTGAGTACGAATTTCGCTAACTAAGGCCACATTTTTCTGATCAATTTCTTTAGAGTAACTGTCATAAGGTTCGTCAAAATAGTCAATGTCATACCCACTCAAATCTTTTAACCTATTTAATAACCGATTTCCCACATCACCAATACTCTGACGACTCCTAACTTCAAACAAACACTTGCCAGCCAAAAATAAATTCATAAATTTTTCCTCTTCCCCATCTTGCTCCATTAAATAACTAATAATTTCTCCCACAAACTTAGCATCAATCATACCAGCAATTAACCGCAAAACCTCATGCCATTTTTCATCCTGCCAATGCTTATCAAAAACATCATCGATCAACCCATCCATTGAAATAGTTTGTGTTTCCTTAAACTGCCAAACAAAACTCCAAGCACAGAAATATTCCAAAAAAGTTCGATGCACAAAAGCATAATATTCAGCCCCAACAAAACATAAAATAAAATTCCGAGTCCGCAACTGTTCGATCAGCACATTAGTCACAGTTTTTGTATCATTAATATCTACGCTTTTAAGATAATCTTTAATAATCTTTTCTAAATCATTTTCAGAAATTAAATTACCAGACAAACCTCCTTTATCTCTCTGCATAAAAAAAGCTACTCGACGCAAAATTTCCTGTTTATCTTTATAGTCAATAGTTATCGGTTCAAGTTTCGCATCAACCAGTTTTCGTTCCATATCCCACTGCTGTAATAAAACCCGCGAAGCTTGATTATAAAGTTCTGTCCTATCTCTCGGCAATTCTTGATGACGATTCAAAATAGCCATCATAGTTAATAACAGTGGATTTCCTGACAATTGCTTAATAGCTGAAGAATCATTAATTGCCCGTTTAAACCTTTCCCTTTTCCTCTCCCTTTCCGTCTCATCATAATAAGTCAGATTATGCCAACGTTGAATAAAATCCTCAACTTGTTTATCCTCCAAATCTTGCAACATAAAATGACAAAATTCAGCATCCCGGAGTTTTTGTGGTTTATAACCAATCACCCGCGAAGTAACAATAACCCGCACCTTGTTATAGACATTTGTAAACCGCTTAATATCAGTAATTACCTCTTCTCGTTTCGCAGGGTCGAAAACTTCATCTAACCCATCAAACATCACAATTGCATCACCATTTTGTAATTTTACATGAAGTTCTTGTTGAGGTAAATGACAAACTACACCTCTACCTTTTTTTATAAAGTCCAAAAAATTTTCGCATTTATTAGCATCATGGTTACGAATATAAGTCCGCAGTTCAATTAATAGAGGAATTGGCTTTAAAGGCAAATCTTTCAGAGGTAATTCTGCCCATTGCAAAGCGATATATTGTAATAAAGTAGACTTGCCAGAACCAGGGTCTCCCAGAATAACTAAATATTTATAGTTTTGATCTTTTACTACGTCTAAAACCGAGCGAGTTTGCTGTTCAAAATATTTGTGTTGGGGACTTTTTAATTGTTCTTTAGGTAGTTGTATCTCTAACTGCTCAGTCTCTTTTAATCGCTGCTGATATTCTTTCGGAATTTCATAAATTTGAGGCAGAAATTCTTGAGAATCCCGCACATTTTGAGGAATAAACATTCGCCACAATTTCAATTCATTATAACCATAACCACTTGTATCTAAACTTTCTAATCTCAGATTGCCATATTGTTTTCGGATACCCTCTTGATGTTTTTTTAGGTCAAAATCTATTTGAATTTTAGTGTTTTTATTCGCTAATTTATCCAGATTTTTTGAATCTAATATTTTTTTTAATTCATCAGACTCTCGCATAATCTTTTTAACCCTTCTCCGATACTTCTTGGCAACAAAACCCCAGTCAAATTCATCTGGTAAAGGTGGATTAATATGATTCCAGGTAGTAGCTAATGTCTTAGTATCTAAAAGTTCAAAATTATTATCAAATGCACTACCTAAAATTTCTAAAACTGACTTATTTTTAATAAATTTTTCTAAGGGGTCAATATACTGCTCTAATTTACTTTCATTTAACTCAACTTCTTCTAATTCTTGCTTTACTAATTGCAAAAACTCTTTAATTCCTTCTACAGTTGCTTTTTCTAAAGGCTTTGTATTTACAAGGCTACCATTTAGGTAAAAAAGCAATTTAAAAAAATCTTTAGCGTAGTCTTCAGGCGCACGTTTAGCTAATTCTCTGATAACTTCCTTCGTAAAAAAATCAACCTCTTGAGTAGATTTCCAAGTAACTAACTTTTCAATCATAATTATTTAACCTCTCGACATTCTATGCACAAAAAATAGGAGTATTTGTGGCTGAATTATTTCAAATTTATCAGTCATTTTTCCAGGTAGCTAATTCTTCTCTTGCTCTTTGTCGTACATTCAAATCATTATGAGATTCTGCAAGATGATTGAGCCAGGTCTTAATCTCAGTCTCAGTTGAACGACTATCTCCCCAAGTTGCTGCCACAATTTCTACAGCTTGAGTACGAATTTCACTATCACAATCAATATTATTAAGATTATAATTTGTCAAAGCTTTTAACTTATTCAATAACTCGAAAGCTATCTCATCAATATTCTGAGGTTCGTCCACTTCAAACAAACATTTACCCGCCAAAAATAAATTCATAAATTTTTCCTTTTCCCCATCTTGTTCCATCAAATAATTAATAATTTCTCCCACAAACTTAGCATCAATCATTCCTGCAATTAACCGCAAAATCTCATGCCATTTTTCATCCCGCCAATGATTCCCAAAAACATCATCTTTCAATTTATTTATTGAAGTTTCCTGTGTTTCCTTAAACTGCCAAACAAAACTCCAAGCACAGAAAAACTCCAAAAAAGTTCGATGCACAAAAGCATAATATTCAGCCCCAACAAAACACAAAATAAAATTTCGATACCGTAATTCTCTGACCAGCGCTCTAGCTATAATTATTGCATCTTTAATACCTATACTTTTACTTTCTAGATATTCCTTGATAATTCTTTCTACATCATCTTCATGGATTAAATTACCAGCAAAACCTTCTTGATTTCCCTGCATAAAATTAGCAATTCGGCGCAATATTTTCTGCTTATCTTTAACTTTTATATAGTCAAGATTAATTAACTCAATTTCCTGTCTACGAAGCGCCCTTTCCACATCCCACTTTAACAAAAGTTCCGAAGAATTTTCATAGAGATCGGCTTTATTTTTTGGCAGTTCTTGATTACGATTCATAATAGCCATCATAGTTAATAATAGAGGATTTCCAGCGATTTCCTTAATAGCTGAAGAACCCTTAATGGCTTGTAATAAGCGCTCCTTTCTCCACTTCTTTTCTTCTTCTTCCTCATTGTTATAAGTAAGTTCATGCCAACGTTTTATAAAAACCTCAATTTGTTCCTCATCTAAATCTTGCAACATAAAATGATAAAATTCAGCATCTCGGAGTCTTTGTGGTTTATAACCAATCACCCGCGAAGTTACAATAACTTGCACCTTTTTATAGTCATTAGTAAACCGATGAATATCAGTTATTACTACTTCTCGTTGGGCAGGATCGAAAACTTCATCTAACCCATCAAACATGACAATAGCTTCACCATTTTGTAATTTAGCATGAAGTTCCCGTTGAGGGAGACGACAAATAACTCCATTACCTTGTTCTAGAAAATCTAGAAAATTTTTACACTTATTACTATTATAGTTACTAATATAAATCCGTAGTTCAATTAATATAGGAATTGGATGTAAAGGCAAATCCTTCGGTAATAATTTTGTCCACTCAAGAGCTATATATCGTAACAAAGTAGATTTACCAGAACCGGGGTCGCCCAAGATTACTAAATATTTATATTTGTTGTTTTCTACTAATTCTAAAACCGAGCGAGTCTGCTGCTCAAAATATTTGCGCCGGAGACTTTCTAATTGTTTTTGAGAAAGTTCCGCTTCTAACTGCCCAGTCTCTCTTAATCGCTGCTGATATTCTTTCGGAATTTCATGAACTTGAGGCAGAAATTCTTGAGTCTCCCGTACTTTTTGAGGAATAAACATTCGCAATAATTTGACATTATAGGCAAGACCTTTAGTATCTAAACTGTCTAATCTAAGATTGCCGTATCTTTCCCGAATTCCCTCTTGATGTTTTTTTAAGTCAAATTCTGGTTTGATTTCAATTTGATTTGCCAGTTGCTCCAGATATTCTGAATTTAATATTTCTCGTAATTCATCTGACTCTCGAATAATCTTTTTCACCCTTCTCTGATACGGTTTAGTAACTAATTCCCAGTCAAAATCATCTGGTAAAGATGGGTTAATTTGATTCCCAATAGTAGCTAATTTTTTAGTATCTAAAATTTGTACATTATTATCAAAAGCACTGCCTAGAATTTCTAAAACCGACTTATTTTTAATAAACTGTTCTAAGGGTTTAATATACTCCTCTAATTGACTTTCATCCAATCCAACATCTTCCAATTCTTCCTCTAGTAATTCTAAAAATTCTTTAGTTGCTTCTGCTGTAGCTTTTTGTAAAGGTTCTTTCTTTGTTATGCGACTAATACTATCAGAAAGACATTGTTTAAAAAAATCTTTAACGTAATCTTCAGCAGCACCTTTCGCTAATTCTCCAATAACTTCCTTAGCAATAAATCCAGCCGCTTGAGTAGCTCCCCAAGTAATTAACCATTCAATCATAATTATTTAATCTCTTATATTTTAGTTATTTTTCATTATAAAAAAAATTAGGAAGAATTTATAGGAGTAAAATAAATATTATGTCAAATCTGCATAGCTAGGGTATTTCTTATATCAAATTGGACTGATTAACTACAATATATAGCGCTGCGCCCAGGCAACAGGCAATAGGCAACAGGCAACAGAGGGAATAAAAAGCGTATAATATAAGGCTTTTAGTTATTGGATAATTTCTGCAATTTGTAAATATGCCAGCGCACATTGCTATAAAAAGATTGCATACTCCTCAAGAGTCATCTTCAGATGACTTAAACTATTAGCCAAGGATTTCAATCCTTGGCGAACTTGGCGAACTTGGCGAACTTGGCGAACTATGTTATCCGCTATGTTACCCGCTATGTTATCCGCCAAGAAATAAATTTCTTGGCTCAAAGCAGAAGTCATCTAAAGATGACTAATACCAAATCTGGTTATGAAAAGCTAATTTGTCCAAATCAAATCATTCTAACCCTTCTTCCTTCTTCCTTCTTCCTTCTTCCTTCTTCGCTTACTTTTTCACAATCATTTTCTCCACAGCTTCCGCAGTTGCAGGAGCTAATAACACCCCATTCCGATAGTGACCTGTTGCCAACAACACATTCTGAAACCCTTCCAAATAACCAACAGCAGGTGCTGCTTGACCTTCCGGACGCGGTCGCAAACCAGACCATTTTCTTAACACCGTTGCATCTGCTAAACTCGGGCAAAAACTAATAGCTCTCTCCATCACCCTATCCAATAAACTAGAGTCCGCTACCACCTCACCTGCATCATCAGGAAATTCTACTGTTGCTCCCACCCAATATTCATTTTCCCCCACTGGTACAATATTCACATCATCCCCAATTATCACTGGCTGAAAATCTAGATTTCCTAGAGGCGATCGCCCTTGCAGATGTAAAGCTTGACCTAACACTGGCACAATAGTAAATCTCTGGTCAAGATTTGATTTACGCTTCAGTTGTAGAGACCTCAACTTACCATCTTTTATTCCTTGCAAACATGGCAAAGACCCCAACCCCGCAGCCACAACTAACCAATTTACATCCCCCAAAACAGGAGCTTTTTTAGTTGAGTCTAGACTTTTTGTCCGTATTTGCTGACAACGATATTCATTCTTTGGTAGCGCTATAGTATTATATTCCGCAACTGTTACTCCAAAATGAAAATTCACCCCATTTTGTTGAGCAGCTTCCACTAAAGCTAAGGTAAGCTCCACCGGGTTAATTTGGAAATCTTGAGGAGAATAAATAGCCGCTGTAACTTCAGATGTCTCGATCTGAGGAGAGCGATCGCGCAATTGAGCAATATCCCACATTTCCAATGGTAAACCATCTGCTTGCCGAATATCTATTAATCTTTTCCACCTATCTAAGTCATCCCCAGGCAAACACAACAATAAAATACCATCACGGTTATGAGAAATAGGGCGATTTATTTTTGCTTCCAACTCAGGAATTAAATTATGATAGCTCTGGACACTCATGCGCCTCATTTTCCAAGGTCTGCCTTTAACTTTGTGGCTAATTACCCCCATCAACACCCCCAAAGCAGCACCAGTAGAACCTTGAGCAGGTGCTTGTTTGTCCAATACCGTAATTTTTAACCCTTCAATTTTACTGAGTTGATAGGCGATCGCTGCCCCAATAATTCCACATCCAATAATTACTATATGAGTCATATTGAAAATTTTATAATTTAAGAAAGAAGAAGAAAGTTTGGTAGTCTTCCATAGTAATGGTATACAGGAAAAAGGAATACCTGGCACGGGAGCAAGATGCTCCCACTGCTGTGCCTCGTAACAAAAATAATGATATCAAATCCGGTTAAACAGCCATAGAATGGTTAAGCCAGGAGGAGTCAGGAGTCAGGAGTCAGGAGTCAGGAGGAGAGAGAATTACAAAGATGAGCGTAGTTATGACGATTGGAGAATTTTTTTATGTTCAATAAAACGGATTTGATATGACAATGCAGATACATCAAGCCCGGCAATTCCCGGCAAAAGCTGGGAAAACCGTTCATAGCAGTGTGACGGCAGAACCATCGACACTGGCGGTATCTCGCAATGCTTTGAGGAATATCCCCAAAGCGCCATTCC
>NZ_JAAHHG010000458.1 GCF_010692555.1 Okeania sp. SIO3B5
TAATCTACCCAAAATACGCTCCTAAATTGAACCGGAACTACCTAGGGCTTGCTTAAAAAGTCTTTTTTAAGGAGTAGGGGAGCGGGGGAGTAGGGGAGTAGGGGAGTAGTGGAGTAGGGGAATAATTTTTTTTGCCCAACTGTGCGCCAGAAATGCGCTCCTTTTTGACCATGAAGAGCTGAAAACCAGGTACTTTTTCCAGACCTAAAAAGGCTAAAACCAATATCCGTCAATGCTTTAAGATTTAATCAGCAAGCCCTACCTAAAAGCTATAGCGCTGTGCGCAGGCAACAGGCAACAGGCAACAGGCAACAGGAGGAATAAAAAACCGATAGTATAAGACTTTTAGCTATTGGACAGTTCTTGTAATTTGTAAATATACCAGCGCTCATTGCTATAGAATTTTTTGATATCTAAAAATCTTCAAACCTTTATGTGTAAAGACTTTAAGCTTAGATGGGCAAGCCCTAATTATCCATTATCCATTATCTTTTCCTTTATGGGTTTAATACCCCACTGTCAACGGGGGTGCTTAAAATTGTATGGGGCTCAAATCCCCAAACAATTTTCCCTTCTGCCTCCTGCCTCCAGCATAGCTGCCTTCTTCAACCATTAATTTAATAACCACCAGGTTCTTCTTCATATTCTGGCATTTTAGTTTTCTGAGGAATATTGACACGAGGTGCTTGATAAGGTTTTGGAGCCTCATCATCAGCCCAGGCATCTTTTTCTATATCTTCGTCATATTCATATTCTGAAGCAGGTTTATATTCTTTCTGTTCATATTTCTCCTCTTCATAATCATATCCGTCTGACTCTCCCCAATTATCTTCTTCATACTCATCATAACTAGGAGCTTGTCTTTCCTGACGGGCTACTGGTGGTGCAACAACCGCTTCTGTCTCATAATAATCTTCATAAACTGCTTCTCGCTCTAGCTGCCGTGGAGGGGGAGCTATTTCTTCTTCATAGTAGTCATCATAAATAGGTTCAGGTTCAACTACCCTAGGTCTTCTGGGTTCCGGTTCTGCCCAATCTTCATCCCATGCTTCTTGAGTTGAGGGTGCTACTGTGCGAATAGGTTCCCGAGTCGCTGGTTGTCCTGTACCTAATTGATTATCAGGTTTCACTGTGGGAGGATAATATAATCCATCTTCCTCTTTTTGCCAAGGTGCTTCTCCTAAACCTAAACGTTCTAATACTCCCACTGTTAACTGTTTGAGTTTTTCTTCAGAACCTTCAAACACAATCAGGCGATTTGGCCCACTACTAACAATTTCATCAATTGATAGTTCATAAGTGCTAATAACTTGCTCTGGAATTTGGGGTATACCAATAGAAGCAATAATCAATGACAAAACTTTGCCATCTGTAGTATCAAACTTGAAACCCCGAACTCGGCCTAATAGTTCACCATTTTCTGTGAGGACTTCGCTATTAATTAGACTACTATAAGCTTCAGCATCAATATCTTCTTCTACTACTTCTTCGTCATCTACCAAAATAACATCGCCTATTTCACGGATATTTTTGAGAAACATAAACTTAGGTATTCCAGCTACGGCTAATATATTGTCTCGTAGTCCAATAGCTACTACCTCCCGCCGATCAACGTCTACCCATAATTGGCTTACTACTCCTAGGCGCTTACCTTTATCACGAGTGATTATTTGAGTTCCTAACAGATCGGAGCGTTGCCAAATTTGTTCAAATGTCATTATTGTTTAATCCCGATAATAAGTCAAAAGTCAAAAATTAAAAGTCAAATAAAAAGTCAAAAGTCAAAAGTTAAGAGCAATTAATAATTTTATATTGTAATTTACCAATAAAGAATTTAGTCAAACCGAAGCAGTATTATCATAAGCATAAGTCAAAAGTCAAAAGTTAAGAGAAATTAGTGACATACTCCCACACGCTCGATGGCGCGCATTGTGTGGGCTTCTCGTTTCGTAGCCCTGCCATTGCATCGGGCACGCGCGTGCTTTAAGGACGTCTGGGCCCTACCGCCCTATTTTTTATATTTATCGCTGCATTTAAGTCCCGGTCTATGACAATACCGCAGTGCGGGCAAGAATGAGTTCGTATTTTTAATTCTTTCTTGACTTTTTCACCACAATTTGAGCAGTCTTGGCTAGTATTTTTGGGGTTCACTGCTATAGTTTTCTGTCCAGCATTTCCAGCTTTGACAGTTAAAATAGTTAGGAATTGTCCCCCAAATCGCATCGTTAATTGATTTACTCAAACGAGTCTTTGCTAGCCCTTTTATATTTAAGTTTGCCTCCGGCACGACGCTCCGCGTCTACATGGGCGATAACTTCGGCTTTTGATAACAATTCATTGGCTGTTTTAAAATGAAAATCTTTACGTTTATCAGCAACCTTTTTATTTTGTTTAGCTACAGCTTTAACAGCCTTGAGCCTCCTTTTACTTCCTTTTTTCTTTCGAGATAAACGTTTTTGTAGAGTCTTTAATCGCTGCTGAGATTTTCGATAGTATTGAGGGATGGGAACAGATTCTCCTTCACTTGTTACTAAGAATTCCTTCAGTCCCATATCAATTCCCAGAGTGTTTTTCAATGTAGGTTCAACTTTAGTTGCCAAAGCTGGAACTAATTTGTCTTCTAGGGATCAAGTCAGATAATAACCATCTGCTTTACGACTAATCGTCACAGTTTTAATTTGAAAACCATCAGGTAACGGCCGATGTTGAATCAACTTTATCTTGCCTATTTTGGGCAAGTTTATCTTGTTTCCTTCTATGCAGTCTTGCTTGATTTGAAGATAAGTAAAACTACGATAACGTCCTTTTATTTTACCTAAAAATTGTTGTCTAAAGTCTCCTTTTTTAAGAGGATAAAAAAAAGAATATTCCGTATTTTTAATCCCAAAGCTGCAGCTAGAGGTACTGATAGCTAAAAACTGATAACTGATAACTGATAACTGATAACTGAAATGACACCTTGGCTTCCCTAATTTATGTCCATTTTTATCTGCCTTAAACCATCTATCAAAGGCAAGTTTTACCCGTTTTATGCAATCCTGTAAAACCTGAGAATGTATCAATTTGTACTCAGGAAACTTGTCTTTGGTATTGACCAAATCTTTTTTTTGAGAGTAATAATCTGGATTATCTCTGAGTTGAGGAATTGGCATCACCAAGGCACAAGCGTTAACCGGACAGCGATTTTCTAACCACCATGAGAACCGCTCGTCTAACCGATAGTTGTACTGCCGACACAACAATTCCAACCACATTTCTATGACTGCGGTTTGTTCTTTGTTGGGCCTTAATTTATATTGGTAGGCAGTGCGCATGGTGGAAAATTTCCAGGGTTATTGCAATATCATAATACAAGTTTTTCAACTAGGGCGAAGATTTTTGCTGGGATAGCATGCAAATTGAATGGGCATCTAACCCATTAATCGGCCGCCGATTCATCTCACACTCCTCTTTAAAATTATGGTGTGAGGCTCAAGGGCGGTTTAGCTAATTTCTATGTTGCAATTTATCAGTTTTGAATCCACAGGAGCTTATTCTCAATCCTGACTCCTGTCGGGGCATGAACGATAGTTGTGCATCAGCAAACTCCCTCCATAACTCCTGTCTCCTGACTCCTGTCTCTTGTCTCTTGTCTCCTTCTTCAAATAGACCTAGTCATTTTAATCCCTAAAACTTGGGTATGAGCGCCCCTAGCTTGGGTAACACCGATAGTATGCTGGGATGATTCCATCATTGGCCTCCGTAGACTAACAACAATAAATTGAGCTTGTTTTGCCTGTTTTTCAATCATTTTAGCTAATCGTTCCACATTTGCCCCATCCAGAAACATATCCACCTCATCAAAGGCATAAAAAGGAGATGGACGGTAACGCTGTAAGGCAAATATAAAGCTTAAAGCTGTCAAAGATTTTTCTCCCCCAGACATAGAGGCTAATCTCTGTACTGGTTTTCCTTTGGGATGGGCGACTAAATTTAACCCACTGTTGAATGGATCTTCTGTATCATCTAACTGTAGATAACCATCTCCTTCAGAAAGTTGGGCAAAAATAGTCTGAAAGTTTTCATTCACAGCATTGAAAGCCTCAAAAAATGAACGTTGTCTCAA
The DNA here is from genome assembly GCF_010692555.1 of Okeania sp. SIO3B5. Taxonomy (GTDB): domain Bacteria; phylum Cyanobacteriota; class Cyanobacteriia; order Cyanobacteriales; family Microcoleaceae; genus Okeania. The sequence goes on from NZ_JAAHHG010000458.1 coordinate 4,106, forward strand.
TGTAGTAAAGTTTTCTATTCTTAACAACAGTTCCGTGCGCTCTCCTTCCAGAGTCGATAATTTTTGACTTAGCTCTTCTAAACGTTTTTGAGTTTGGTCATATTCTTCTAGGGCCAACATATTTACAGGTTCTAGGGCCTGAAGTTGTTTCTGTAGCGATCGCACCTCCTTATCTAATTCTCCGATTTTAATATTTTCCGGCACTTCTGGCACTTGTTCAGGTAACTCTGCCTTTTGTTCTTCTAACTGAGTCCGCAAAGCCACTAACTGTTCCCGACGTCCCTCCTGAGATTCTTGCAATTTTTGTAGTTGCCATTCTAATTGCTGTTTAGCTAAATAAAGTTCTCGCAGACTTGCCTCTGCTTGGTCTCTTTTTTGTTTTTCTGTGCCTAACTTTTCTTCTGCTTTGGCCATACCTGCTTTAATTTCAGCAATTTGCTCGTCCACAACCGATAATTGACTATTTATATCTTTAATATTTTCCCGAGCTGCTAATTCTTGCTCTTGATATTCTGACTGCCGACGAGAAATAGCTTCTACCTTTTCTTGTAAAAGTCTTTGTTGATTTTCCAACTCCTGAAGTTGTTGTTGGGCAGCTCGCCAAGCACTCTCCCGCTCTTGTAATACTGCTTCTTGAGACCGAATCATCTCCTGCATTTGTTGCCACTCACTGTGAGTATGAGACTTTTCCAACTCAGCCAAAGTTTGCTTTAACTCTGTTAATTGGACTTCTCGTGCTGGAATTTCTTGGTCTAGGAATGTTAATCTTGTCCGAGCATTGACCAATTCTCGATTATTTTTCTCTAATTGCCCTTGCCCTTGCTCCTGTTGTCTGCTCAATTTTTGCAATTCTGACTCAATTTGCTCCACTTTAAGCTGAGTTTCTCTAAAATACTGCTTCCCTTCCATCAAAGCTTGCGTCCGCTCCTTCACATCCTCCTTTCTCCGAGAAATCTCTACCTGACAGCGCTCCAAAACAATCTCTATTTCCTGGAGGCGCTGACGATGAACTTCCATTTCCCCTATTTCTGCCGACTCATTACCATCAACCGTACCAAAATGCAAGCTACCAGAACGACGGGACACACTTCCCCCAGTCATCGCCCCACTGGTCTCCAATATTTCCCCATCCAGAGTAACAATTCGATGTTTACCCAAATACTTCCGAGCATTCGCCAAAGTATCAAATACCACCGTAGAGCCAAAAACATAGGCAAAAATATTCTGATAACGAGAGTCACAGTCAATCAAATTCACCGCATAATCAATAAACCCGGCAGCTCCCCAACGCAAACTATCATCCCGGTTGAGGCGAGGAGACCGAATTTTATTCAAAGGTAAAAAAGTCATTCTCCCAGCTCTTTGTCGCTTCAAAAATTCAATCCCGGCAGCTCCCACCCCATCATTTTCTACCACCATATTTCCTAGACGGCCTCCGGCAGCAATTTCTAGAGCCAACTGATATTTTGGTTCTACTCTCCCCAGTTGTGCCACTAACCCACAAATGCCAGAAATACCAGACTGTTGCAGCATTTTTGTGGCATAAGTTCCGGAAGCTTCTTGAACTGCCTGTTGTTGGGCTTCTAATTTATCTAGTTTCCGCTGTCTTTCCCTTTGTTCTTGGAGGAGGCGAGTTTGAGTATCTTGTTGAATTTGCAGGTCTTGTTCTACTGCTGCTAATTGTTTGGTCAAGGATTCTACTTGATAATTGGCGGTTTCTCTTGACTTTTCTACTTTTTCATGATAATCATTTTGATTTTCTATTTCTACCGCCAGAGCAGCCATAGACTCTTGCTGTTCCTGGATTTGCTTTTCTAACTGATGTATTTGTTCCCTAACTCTTGCTTGTTCAGTCAGTTGGGGGTTGAGAGTTTGCTGTAGGGTTTCAATTTGATGATGAAGTTGGGCTTGTTCTTGTATCCAAGCTTCGGCAGTAGAGGCAATGGCACTAGCTGACTCTCGTTGTTGGTTAAGGGTTTCCCGTGCTTGGTTGCGAGTGGCCTCTAGAGATTCGACTTCTTGAGCTTGAACAATTTTGTTTGTGGCTAATATTTCCAGATTTTGTTGATGTTTCTGTATTTCTTGTTCGAGTTGACTGAGGTTATTGATGGTTTGCTCAATAGTGGTTTCTAATTCTTTATGCTTTTGTTTTAGTTGACGGCGGTCAGCTTCTTGGGTGGCAAGGGTTGATTGTAGGGCTAAAAGTTCTTCTTCTCCCAAAGCTTTTACTTGAACATTTAGTTGGTCTAGTTCGGTTTGGGCCTGTTGAATTTCAGTTTGTTTGGTTTGAATATTTTGGTTAATTTCTGTGGCAGAGCGATCGCCTGATTCTATATTTTCCCTAAGTTTCCATTCTTGTTTTTGGAGATTTTGCCATTTGAGTATTGTTTGCCAGAGACTCTTTTGTTCGAGTTGACCTCGTAATTCTTGATATTTTTGAGCTTTTACGCAGTCTTGGGAAAGACGGTCACATTGTTTTTGCAGTTCTTTTTCTACAATGCGACTTTTTTCTTCTTGTTCTTTCACCAAGTCTAATTTATCTTTGGCCAGGGTAATTTTTCTGTCAAATTGAGCCACTCCTGCCATTTCATCAATTATTTCTCGACGTTCCCGAGACTTCATGGAAATAATACTGGTTACGTCACCCTGAAGCACAACGTTATATCCTTCGGCGTAAACCCGGAGTTGATTTAGTTGTTCGTGGAGTTCGGTCAGGGTGCATGGTTGACCATTCATATAATAAGTGGAGGTGTAAGTCCCTTGTTTAGTAACTCGGAGGCGGCGGGAAATACTCCACTCACTTAATGAATGAAAAGATGAAGCTATCTCAAATGGATCGTCAGATTCTGGAGTATTTGCTCCATTTTCTATTACTTCTGGTGGATTTTCTGTAGTTGTTTGAGTTTCTGACTGTGAAGGTTCGAGGTCTTCGTAGCCATTTAGACTTGTTTCTACATCTTCTAAATCAAAGGTGACTTTGACAATAGTTTCGACAGTTTTACGTCCTGCCAATTTGTTATTAACTAGGTCTGGCAGGCGTTCGGCTCTCATACCTTTGGAAGTAGATAGGCCCAGGCAAAAAAGGAGTGCGTCGAGAATGTTGGATTTGCCCGAACCATTAGGCCCAGAAACCACAGTAAATCCAGGCAGCAACGGAATAGTAGTAGTGCCACCGAAAGATTTAAAGTTAGTTAGTTCCAGGCGTTTGATATGAACCATGAAGGCCAGTTTTTGAACTGGGTAGATTTGGGCTTTTAATTATTTTATACATAAAACACAGGACTTGAGATTTGTGGAATGGGCATCTTGCCCGTTCGAGATATTTTCGGGACAGGCAGGATGCCTATCGCCACTTATATTTATCCTGGCCCTCAGTAATGGCCGCATTAATGAAGTCAGAAGTTAACCCACCCCTAATATCATGTTCGGATAATCAGTTATAAAAAACCTTCTGTCTTCTAACCTTGCTCTTTCCCTTCTGCCTTCTGCCTTCTGCCTTCGGTCCGCATATATTATAAGTATTCAACCGAACATGATATAACCCCTCCCAGGAGGGGAAGTAGGGGATGCGTGAGCAACTCTCCAAAAATATTGCGCCTTAAAAGGCGGGGTTGTGCGACCCTTATGATTTTGATAAGAATTTTTACTTACTTTTACAGCATTTGCTTTTATTGCGTATGTCGCAATAGGACTTTTTACTCAGTGGTTGCTTTTGTTGCGGATGTCGCAATAAGAGTTTTTACTCAGTGGTTGCTGCAGAGCCATAACTATTGGACAATAGATAAATTATCATTGACATCCTCCCGACGCTGATCTCACTAGACAGCGAGGGATTCCCTAGCATCGCTGTTAGGGGCTTTCTGTTTCTTAGCACCAGCATAAACGAGATTTACTCTCAGATGGTCTTACAGTCGCTCCACAGACTGACACTGCGAGTCCCGCAGCCAAAATATTGA
>NZ_JAAHHG010000459.1 GCF_010692555.1 Okeania sp. SIO3B5
AAAAAATAACTATTAGTAAACACGCAGGTGATTGGTACTTAAGTTTGAGTTATGAATTTACTCAATATCCAACACCAAAAACTACTGAAGTTGTAGGTGTAGATTTAGGCATTAAAACCTTAGCTACATTAAGTGATGGGAAAGTTTTTGAAAGCGTCAAGTCATACTGGCAGTTTGAAGCCAAGCTTTCCCAACTACAATATCTAAACCGAAATAAAAATATTGGTTCAGCTAATTGGCGAAAAGCACAACTCAAAATTGCCAAGCTACACGCAAAAGTAGCTAATATCATGTCCGGTTGAACAGTTATAAATAAACTACTCAGAATTCAGCAATTCTGAATTCTGAATCCAGAATTCAGGAGGGAAGAAAGAAGAAGAGAAGGAGAAAGTTTTTTTATCACTAATTATCCGGACATGATATAACATCCGTAAAGACACACTTCATAAATTGACAACATACGCAAGCCTTGAACCACGGCACTATTGTCATAGAAGATTTAAACGTTAGTGGAATGTTGGCTAACCATAAGCTAGCTAAATCCATAAGTAGACAGTGCTTTTATGAGTTCAGGCGACAGCTAGAATATAAAACACAGTGGTACGGTTCTCAGTTAGTAATAGTTGATAGGTTTTTTCCATCATCAAAAACTTGCTCGAATTGTGGTCATGTTCAAGATATGCCCTTAAATGTCAGAACTTACGACTGCCAGTCATGTGGCTTGTCAATAGACAGAGATTTAAACGCCAGTATTAATTTGAGAGATACGGTCGGCTCGACCGTGAATGCCTGTGGATGAGTAACCGCCGACGGCCTCAGTAGAAGCAGGAAGTAAACATTAATTTGTTACTTTATGTAACGCTTTATGTCAGTTTTATAGAGCAGTAGACTTAAACAGTAAATAATCGTAGGGTAGCTCAAACCAAAAGTTACTGCCCGCCCCTTCTATACTTGTCACTCCTGACTTACCCCCATGCAACTCTATAATCTTTTTCACCAAAGACAGACCTAAACCTGTCCCTGAATATTGGCGGTTTAAAGCACTATCGATCTGAATAAAGGGTTGAAACAACTTCTCTATATTTTTCTGATTAATGCCAATTCCGGTATCAATGACAGAAAATCTGATCCATGTCTGACTGCTGTTAGCAGATGCTTCAGTGCTAGACAAATTTTCTTGATTAGCTTCTACTTCTACAGTAGGGAGCTTTATTGTAGAGGTCTTCAACTTCGTGGCTATATCGCTGCAAAGCTAATTCGGCTTGTTTGCGCTCTGTGACATCTTGGCAAACACAAATTATCAGATCGTTTTCTAAGAGGGTCAAAGAAATTTGTTCAGTCAAGATACTACCATCTTTGCGAAAGGCGGTTATTTCTCCCTGCCAAGAATGATTTTGTTTTAATAGTTGAAAAAACTCTCGATCAAATTTTTCTAACTGCCAAGAATGATTTTGTTTTAATAGTTGAAAAAACTCTCGATCAAATTTTTCTAACTCCTCAGCAGAATGGATAATTTTCCAGCTTTTGCCCACCAATTCTTCTTGACTCTCATAGCCAAACATTTCAACATAGGAAGGGTTATTAACTGTTGAATGAAAATTGTATAAAGTAGTTGCTATTTGTAGAAAAGTGTTGTAATATTAAATAGATAAGGACTTAAGATGAACTATAGTGGGTGAATGCGACTTGTTGACAGACATATTATTAACCGAACACATATCTATTGGCGGGTGTGTGATGAGTTAGCCTTTAAATCAAAAAACTTGTACAACCTGGCTAATTATTATTGTCGTCAGCATTTTTTCAAGTGTGGAAAAAGTCTAGATTTAACTAAACTGTACCACGCCACCAAAAATAGCGATGCCTATAGAGCATTACCAACTAAAGTATCAAAACAAATAATAAAATGCCTAGTTGCAACTTGGCGTGGTTATTTTCAGGCTATCATTGAATGGTCGCGCACATCCAGAGAAGTTTTTAGGTAAACCTAAAATACCAAAGTATAAGGACAAAACCAAAGGTCGATCGGGTAGTTATATATTCATGCATAATCAGTTTATAAAGCCCCTCTAAAAGATGGTATTTGTCACTTATCTATGAGTGATATCAAAATACCTGTAGTGGTTGAGTCTGTAGTTGAAGTGAGGATAGTACCTGCAACTGGCTGCTATGTAATTGAAGTAGTGTATGAAAAAACTCTTCAGCCACAAATAAACTCAACATATGTAGCCGGAATAGACTTAGGGATTGACAGTAAGGTAGCTCTATCTACTTGCCAAGCCTGGCGTTAAGCCTATGCTTATTAACGGGAAGCCACTAAAAAGTGTTAATCAGCTTTACAACAAGCGTAAAGCCAAGTACCAAAGTCATCTCAAAGGGAACAGAAAAAGCAGCCGTAAGATAAAAGCATTGAGTTATCGTCGGAACCGTTTTGTGGAGAATTATCTCCATAACACCAGTAAATTAGTTGTCAATTATTTAGTGACTAATAATATTGGTACTGTAGTCATAGGCAAAAATGATAACTGGAAACAAAGTGCAAATATCGGCAAAAAAAACAATCAAAATTTTACCCAAATACCACATGATAAGAAAGCCCAAGCAAATTACTTATAAATGTCAGCTAGCAGGAATCAAGGTGATTGAAACAGAGGAAAGCTATACAAGCAAAACATCTGCCCTTGACCTTGAGCAACCAATAAAACATGAAACTTATGGGGGTAAACGAGTCAAACGTGGTTTCCAAACGGAGTGGAACTGGTATAGTCATTAATGCCGATATCAATGGCAGTCTTCAAATATAAGATAAGAAATTCCCAGGGGCATTTACTGCCGAGGGAATAGTGAGCTGTGACGAGAGCGCCTGTATTGGTTAATCCAATATCAAGATAAAAGCTCAGATCGATTTTCTACAGTTTTATTCGTACGGTTGACATATTGGTAAAAACCATTCTTGATAATCGCGATTCCATCCACCGCAGCTTCAATACTGGCGAGCTGTTGAGCTATTTCGGCTTCTGCTTGTTTTTTTTGTCTAGCCAGACGATAACCTTCAACTAGATTACCACAGGTGACTAAAAGAGGGTTTAAAGCCTCAATCATTGAATTATCATAACCTTCCGGTCGATTAGCAATAACTACTATGCCGACTAAAGTAGAGCTACTGAAAAAGGGCAACCCTAAAAAAGAGTTTAAAGGTGGATAACTATCTGGTGTTCTACCTCGGTCAGGATCGGCGCGAGTATTATTAACAATAACTGCTTTACCTGTCATCAGCACTGCTCTAAACAAGGTATTGATATTGCTGAATTCCATACCCTCTTTGTAGTTTTCTATGTAGAATTTGTGATTAACTGGATTCCAGGAAATATTACTAATAGTATAAGTTTGGAGATCGGGAACCCCTCGAATTTTCAAGAATGTATCTCCCATCACTCTTTTGCCATCATCCTGAAATATCACCTCACTGATGAAGCCATATTCGCTGTCTGTCAAGTCTAGTAAACTAGAAAGTAATCCGTTCTACTAAACTTACCCAAACTTACCCATGAATGATTGCATGAGCTTTGGAGCTAGCTTCCTGTTTCACAGAAGACCACCGACCGCAGTCTGTAACTTATCTTCTCCACAGGCTTAAATTCGCTTGGAACTCAAGCTACTGATTCACATAGTTTTTCAAGTTGACAGCAGCATTAAAATCTCTGTCAGTTTCAAAACCGCATTCACTACATTCATAAGTTCTCAAATGCAACGGCATTTTCTGTTGATGCCCACAGTTTGAACATATTTGAGAACTTGGATAATATCTATCTACTATGACTAATTCACTGCCGTACCACTCACATTTGTATGTAAGCTGACGTTTAAATTCATAAAACCCACAGTCTGCTATGGCACTTGCCAATTTATGATTTTTGAGCATTCCACTTACGTTTAAATCTTCAATTACTATGGTGCTGTGGTTTTTAGCTAACCATGAAGTGAGTTTATGTAGTGCATCTGCTCTGATATCGGCTACTTTTTTGTGGAGTTTTGCTAGTTTTTTTACTGCTTTGCGTCTGTTTTTAGAACCAATAACTTTTTTACTGACTGCACGTTGATGACGAACTAATTGTTTTTTAGCTTGCCTGTAGGCTTTGATATTGGCAAATTTACTACCATCAGAACAGGTTGCTAATGTATTTATGCCCAGATCTACACCGATAATATCTCGTTGTTTTAGAGTCGGAGTAGGTTCGGGACCCAAATCATATTTAAAGCTGATATACCAATTATTTGCCCGTTTAGATATTGTGACGTTTTTTACTGGTAAAGAGGGTAAGATTTCATAAGTTTTTACTATTCCTATTCTGGGTAATTTGATATAATTTCCTTGAAGAATCTTAATACTGCCTTCTAAATAAAAGCTATCTTTTTTCCCTTTTTTCTTAAAGACTGGAAATCCACGCTTGGGAATAGTTAAAAAGTTTTTAAATGCCCTCTCTAAATCTCTCAATGCTTGTTGAGGGGCGCACTTTGATACTTCATAATACCAGGGATTTTCACTTTTTACTTCCCTCACCAAACGCTTATGTAAGGTGATAGCACTCAGTCGTTTCTTGTTTGATTCATATTCAGTAATACAAGTTGCTAATCCCCAATTGTAAGCATGACGAGCTACACCTGCGTGTTTGGCAAGTATTGTTTTTTGTTGATTATTAACTTTTAGTTTAGTCTTTATTGATTTCATTTGAGCTGATCAGCCACCTCTACAGTTAATAAGTTAGACATAAATCTAGTATATCACAATAAATGTCTAATTGTGTTAAATTTTGTCCAATTATTTTAATACTGTTGATAGCCCTCAAAGATATCGGGACGGTTGTGTGCTGTAATAAACTGAGCCTGAGCTTGAGTCACACTCTGCAAGAGACGGTTATTCTGAGCCAGAGAGACTTCGGCTTGTTTTTGTTCAGTAATATCAAAGCGGATGGCTAAGTATTGATAGGGTTCGCCCTGGTCATTTAAAAAGGGAGCGATCGTACTATGAACCCAATATAAATGCCCATTTTTAGCTTGGTTACAAATTTCACCTTCCCAGACTTTACCCTTTGTAATAGTTTGCCATAAACTCTGGAAAAAGCTATCAGAATGGAAACCTGAATTAAGAATCTTATGGGTTTTGCCAAGCAATTCCGACCGGGAATAGCCAGAGATTTCACAAAATTTGTCATTAGTATAAGTAATAATACCTTTGGCATCTGTAATTGCAAAGATCGCTGATTTATCAAGGGCATCTTTAAAATTTGAGAGTTCTTGAATAAGTTCGCGACGCTCAGACTCTATCGCTTTGTGTTCTGTAATGTCCCGGAATATACCGCGACTTATTTTGGGATAATTACTTGGTTCAAAAGTGATGCTGCCTTCAACTATAATTTTCTTTTGGTCTTTGCTAATAAATATCAACTCAATACTATTAGTTTCAGCATCAGTTTGAGGAATTCTTTGTTGTATTTTATTCATCAAATTCAGCCAAGGTTGGTAACAACTTGGATGAAGAATATCGAATATTGTTAGGGTTGCAACTTCTGTTGATGAATAACCTAAAGTTTCTTGCCAAGATTTGTTAACATATTCAAACTTACCATCTTCTATCCGAACCCTATGAATTAAGTTTTTAGCATTATCAAATAACTCCTGCAATTGTTGAAGCAATTTTCTCTGGTGAATGGCATAGTTAATTGAGCGCACTAAATTATCCTGAAAAATTTGACCTTTGACTAAATAATCTTAGGCTCCTTGCTCCATCGCAGCTACAGCAAGATTATGACTATTGAGGCTAGTTAAGACAATAATTGCCACTGTAGGCGCAGCAAGTTCAACAGCTTGCAGAGTAGGTAAACCTTGACTATCTGGTAGGTGTATATCCAGGATGACAACATCTGGCTTATGGTTTTGGAGGTGGATGAGAGCAGTCTCTAACAGATCAAAAAATACAACATTAAAGGACTCATCCTTGGTTGAAAACTGCTTGATCGTATCAACATCATCAGGATTATCTTCAACTACCACAACTTCTATCCGGTCATTATCGATATTATATTTTGCTTTGGCACTTTGAAGTTTTGTCTGAATTTGTGCTAAGATACCCCTGTTAATCGGTGAGAGTATATTCTGGTTTATATTTAATAACAGACAAACGATAGTCTGTAGTCGCTCTTCAACTTTCTGGCGGTGAACAAATTCTTGTTGGAGTGTACTCTTTAAGGTTTGCACTTCTGTCTCGAGCTTACTAGCTCGACTTTCTAGTAAAGCTACTTTTTCTGCTTCCAAGCTCACTACCTTAGATTGTAAAACTTTTGCTAACTTATAAATTTCTACAGGGTTGATAGCTCTTAGCAAGCTGCTTTGAGTCACAACCCCCAATAGCTGACTCTGCTCGCCTGTTACCATCACCCGACTGATGTTTTTTTTGTTCCATCAACTGGTGTACTGACCACAGTGAGTCTTCTGGCTGAACTGTAAACAGAGGGGTACTCATCACTGTTTCAGCTCTGTAATCTGCCAACAGCAAGCCCAATGCTTGAAATTGGACAATATCTCCCTCGGTTATTATGCCCAGAGGGGTTAGAAAATCGGCATCAGCAGAGAGTGCAGAAGTTGTCTGATTATTAAATTCTACGATGATAACAGAACTAACCTTGTGGGTAAACATTTTCTTGGCGATCTCTAACAGGCAGCAGTCTGGTCTGGCAGAGATTACTCGATCGATCATTACTTCTGCAACACGCCGTAGTTTCATCAGTTCAAAGGGTTGGGAACACTGGCGCAAACTGCTATGGGTTAATATTCCTACCAACTGGTCTTGGTTATTAAGGACAGGTAGGTGGCGAATATCGTGTTTCTGGATTAAGTTGATTATTGAAAATAAGTTAGTAAGCTAAGACTCTCTTACAGTCAAAACAGGAGCAGTCATTGCCTCTCTCATAACCAAGGTATTGAAGTTAGGTTTCTGGATACTCAGGCGCACTATATCCCGCTCGGTTAGAATACCCACTACTTTTGCCTCTTCTATTACTACTACACAGCTAGCCCGTGCTTGTCTGTGCAGATTATCCATGTTATCATTGTCAGCTTGAGTAGTGCTGCAGAATGAATCCACATTGCCCATCTGAGCGATCGCCTCACTGACTTTTTGATCCGGAGACACTACTAATGGGTTCTTGACGATCGCTGACTTAATCATTATATCTAAGGAATTGTCAGAAATAGGAGATAACATAAAACTAAGTGTTTATATTTGTTGTATTTTGGTGTTGGTGAATCAAGGCATGAGTTGAGAGTAAGGCGATGGCTGTGAGCATTGATATCACAGTTCGCTCAAATCAAATATATCTAGCTAAATAAATGTTCTAAAGTATAATCTACAGGACTTACGCAAAAACACTATATATAGCGTATAGCCAACAGAGAGACCGCTATAATTTTTAGAGAGCGATATAGCTGCCGCACTTGCTCCGCCAACGCCTGAACAACAAAATTCGTGAGGAACCTAAAGATAGGCTAATATAGTTTATTAACCTTCTATGTAGATGTTGCTCGACTATCTAAATAAATTTAGCCAAAATATTCTCGCTTATTATAGAATAATATTATTGTTGATTTAACCTAACAATATGAATTTTAATTATGTTGATCCCATACCAATATTTGCTAAATTATCATACAAACTATACTATAACTAACGAGCGCAAATCATCTAGAAAACATTAGCCATGATAGGATTAATCGTTATTTAAGAGTAGAATCTTTAAATGCACAAGATTTATGGCAAAATGTGAAAGAGGAAATTGTCCAGGATACAGAAGCATACCTGATTTTTGATGATACAGTAATTAACAAAAAATATGCGAACAAAATTGATAGCGAAGCTCCTCTGTTTGCGTTTGCGTAGCATCCCGTAGGGAAGCATTCCGAAGGAAAAGAGGCACTTGTGCGACGACAATATAGCGGTATCGGTTCATCAAGTAATTCGAGAAATAGGAGTAGTTAATTGTATCTATTTTAATCCCCAAACC
>NZ_JAAHHG010000046.1 GCF_010692555.1 Okeania sp. SIO3B5
CCTACACTACGATCTTACGATCGAAATGAGCCTCCGGAAAAATATCAACATTTTGATCGAAGAGTGTTTTTTTTTGCTTAAACTATACTTAACCTAATGGCAAACTTTTATTAAAGATTACTTAATTTTATAGGGATATGATGACCTAGAAAAATCATGAAATTTAATTAATTAGTAAAGCTATATGGAACCAATTCAACTGCAAATTCTTCATGCTGCCGATCAAGAAGCAGGTATTCCGGCGATCGAAGATGCTGTTAATTTTTCCGCAGTTATGAATGCTCTAGAAGATGATTTTACAAATACATTAAAATTATCTTCTGGAGACATTTATATTGCCGGACCTTTTTTCAATGCTAGTGACGGAATTTATGGCGAACCAGGCATTGGTGATATTTTAATTAACAATGCTCTGGGGTTTCAAGCAGTTGCTGTTGGTAATCATGAATTAGACCTGGGAACAGGCGCTTTTGCTAATCTTATTCCAGCTAACTCTGAAATCACCGGGCCGGGAATTGATGAGGGAGGATATCTTGGTACTCAGTTCCCCTATCTCAGCACCAATATTGATTTTTCCCTTGAATTCGATGATGATGAAGATACCATCGATCTTGCAGACTTCATTGTAGAAGATGGTGGAGCACCCCAACCTAATACAATTTCCGGGAGCGTTGTCATTGAAGTAGGCGGGGAAGAAATAGGAATAGTCGGTGCAACTACTCCTGCCTTACCTGCCATTTCTTCCACTGGCGATCTTGTTGTTTCCCCCTCAGACAGTGACGATATCGCAGCTTTGGCTGAAATTATTCAAGAAACAGTAGATGAATTAACCGCCACAGGTATTAATAAAGTTATTCTGCTCACCCACATGCAGCAGATTAGTATTGAAGAAGAATTAGCAGAACTGCTGACAGATGTCGATGTCATTATGGCTGGTGGTTCCAATACTCTCCTCGCCAGAGAAGATGACCCCCTACGAGATGGAGATACTCGCGGGGGTTCCTATCCTCTAGAATTTACTTCTGCGAGCGATGAACCTGTATTAGTTATCAACACCGACGGCAACTATAAATATGTCGGTCGCCTCATTGCTGACTTTGACGAAAACGGTATTATTACAAGTTTTGATGAAGACTTAAGTGGTGTTTATGCCACTGATGATGAGGGAGTTGACCGAGTTTACGAGGAAGATGTCGATCCTGAAGATGTAGCTGACCCCACAATAGTAGCTGTGACAAATGCTATTAATGAGAATATTTCTGACAGAGACGGCAATATTTTCGGTTCCACAGATGTATTCCTCAATGGTACGAGAGGAGATGTCCGTACCCAAGAAACTAATCTGGGAAATTTGACAGCGGATGCAAATTTATTTATTGCCCAAGAATACGACCCTGATGTGGTAGTTTCCATTAAAAACGGTGGCGGTATCCGTGACAATATCGGTCAGTCGTTTATTCCTCCTGGGGGTACTTCCGATGATTTGCTGCAGTTGCCTCCTGCTGGAAACTCTTTTGCAGGTAAAGAAGAGGGGCAAATTTCCCAGCTAGATATTGAAAATTCCCTCCGTTTCAATAATGACCTCAGTTTACTAACAGTTACCGCAGAAGAACTCAAACAAATTATCGAGCATGGTGTTGCAGCAACTACAGACGATTCAACTCCCGGTCAGTTTCCGCAGGTGGGCGGCCTTGCTTTCAGTTTTGATGCCACTCAACAAGCTATCGAATTTGATGATACAGGCGTTGTTACAGATGGAGAGCGAGTCAGAAGTCTGGCTATTGTGGATGAAAATGGAGCGATCGCTGATGTGGTAGTGAGTGATGGAGAGATAGTAGGAGACGCAGACCGGGAAATTAGGCTAGTGACTCTCGGTTTCATCGCAGGTGGTGGCGATAGCTATCCTTTCCCACTACTGGGAGAAGACAGAGTTGACTTGGCAGATGAAAGTTTGCCATCAGGAGCAACTAATAATGCTAACTTTACTAATAATGCTACCGAGCAAGATGCCTTAGCTGAATATTTATCAGTGAATTTTCCGGAAAATGGCAACCCTAGTTTCAGCAATGCAGATACACCTCCAGAGCAAGACGAGCGCATTCAGAATTTGTCTGTACGCCAGGATACAGTGTTAGTGATTCGGGGTGGTGACGACGATGATACTCTTGTTGGTAGCGATATTGACGATACTATTATTGGTGCTGAGGGTAATGACTTCCTTTATGGTAGAGATGGCGACGATATTTTAGAAGGTCGTCCTGGTTTTGACCGCTTGTTTGGTGGTAGTGGTAATGATACTCTCAATGGAGGTCAAGGACGCGATCGCCTCAATAGTGGTCCTGGAGATGATGTCATGACTGGTGGTGCAAGTATTGACCGCTTTATCTTTAATACAAATCAAGCTTATGACCAAGATGATTTTGGAGAAGATAGAATTACTGATTTTGATATAGAGCAAGATATTATTCTCATCAACAGGACAACTTTCACTGCTATTGATAGTGGGGATAGTTTTGAGGATATATTTGCCACTGTTACCAGTGATAATGATGCTGCAACAGAGGATGCCGTCATTGTATACAATACAGATAATGGTAATTTATTCTATAACCAAAATGGTAGTGATGCTGGTTTAGGTAATGGAGGTCTATTTGTTACATTAGATAATGCACCTGTAGTTGATGCTGACAATTTCTCATTTGTTGGATAGTTAGTACAGATATTAGGGGTAGGAGACAGGAGACAGAAGACAGGAGACAGGAGACAGGAGACAGGAGAAATGGGAATGAGCGAGGAGGTAGGAGCTAAATTTTGTCCCAAGATTGTTCTGCTTACAGTGCTTTTCAAATGGATGAACTACATTGCCATAACCAAAACCCTGTAGGGACGTTGCATGCAACGTCCCTACAGTGGTCTACTGAAATGAAAACTGCTATAACTATGAGCCTAAAATACGCTCCATGCATGAGCATCAAGAGCTGAAAACCAGGTACTTTTAAAGGCCCTAAAAAGGCACTTGTCTTTATATGTCAATGCTTTTAGATTTAATCAGCCTGCCCTAATTAGTGATAAAAAACTTTCTCCTTTTCCTCCTCTTTTTTCTTGCTTCTTGCTTGTTCCTTCTTTCTTCCCTCCTGACTCCTGACTCCTGAGGACTGACTCCTCGGTGGTTTATTTATAACTGTTCAACCGGACATGATATTACCAAGGACTACCAACCATGGTAAACCCTGCCCAATAATAAGGATGGGAAAAATTTTGATTTTTCTGATGTGCCAACTCAGGAGGCAAAGGTACTTCCCCACGACTACCAGACCCCCTCAAAATCCCATCTTCGATCGCAACTTTACCTTTCAACATTGCCAACTGGGTTTGTCGCAACACTTCTGCCTTAATATTGGTATTACCCAAATGAGAATAAAATTCTGTCATTAACCCTAATGTTCCCTCATCGCTAACCAACCATAAACTTGCCAATACTGACTTAACTCCCGTGGCCACTGCAAAACCAGCAAAACCTAATTCTGCTTCTTTATTTCCTACTGCGGTTTGACAAGCGGACAATACTAATAATTCCACTGGTGGTTGACTCCAACCTAACTTTCTGACTTGATTTAATCGCAATTTTTCATCCCACAACTGAATATATGAATTACTCACATTTCCACCATTAAATTCAGCATGAGTAGCCAAATGAATAATCGGATAAGGATAATTTTGACGTTGATTAATTAAATTTTTCAGAGTAAATTCTTCATTGAGAAACATATTACCCTGCCATAAATTTTGAGAAATAGTTTCTAACTCTACAGGTACAGCAAATAAGGGCGCTTGTTCTGTAAATTCACTGGCTCCCATAGCTAATAAAGTAGTATTATGAACAGAATTATAACGACTATCCATTAAACTGACACTGGGAATACTACTAATGCTGTATTTTTCTATTAAAAATTGTTCTCCATCATGTAAAGCTGCTAAGGGTAATAAACGAAATCCTACATCCATGCTAAATAAAATTGTATCAATATTGGCTGCTTCTAATTCGGCAGTAATGGGGGCTATTAATAATTGATATAATTGTTGAGATGCTGCTAAATAACTTGTGGTTTGGCGTTGTTTTAGATCGGTAATTTCTAGTATTAATTCTATGGTGGCTAGCTTTAATTTATCGCGATTGGCTGTAGAAATTGTTTTGAGAATTGGTTGACCTTTTTTGGTAAATAAGATTATCTGTAATTGGTCTGAGTAAGCATTGATATAAACAACAGCAGATTCTTTTCCTGTTTGATTTGCTATATCTGTTAAAATATCTCGGACATTTTGTGTAGAAAGTAATTTTTCGTCAAAATCTTCTCCGAAGTAATCTGAATATTCGTTTATGCGTTGTTGTTCTAACATTGTTACTATTTTGTCTGAACCTGTGGCTACTGTCAGGGTATTGGTATTAATAGTATCGATGATATTTAATATTTTTTTTGTGTCGGTGGTGTTGTTGATAGATTCTTCAGTTTGCTCTTTAGCAGTGGCAGTATTTGTTGTTTGGTCGTTGTTACTAGGGGCGGTAATTGAAATTAAGTTGGAGGTAGAAGGGATTTCTGGACTGTTTGTATCTAAAGAATTTGTGGGAGTATTTAAAATATTGGGATTATTAGCATTGTCTTGATCGATGAGAGGATTATTAATCGAGGTATTGTTATTAGGAGGTGCAGAAATTTCTGCTATATTTTGATTAGTTCCATCGTTCTGAATATTGATAGATTCATTCCCTGTATTTTGATTGATTCCTCCTATATTTTGATTAGTTCCATCGTTCTGAATATTGATAGATTCATTCCCTGTATTTTGATTGATTTCTCCTATATTTTGATTAGTTCCATCGTTCTGAATATTGATAGATTCATTTCCAGCATTTTGATTGACTTCTCCAAGATTTTGATTAGTTCCATCGTTCTGAATATTGATAGATTCATTTCCGGCATTTTGAGTTACTTCACCCAGATTTTGATTCCCTTCTGCAATGGCAATATTAGTGGCATCATTTCCAGCATTTTGAGTTACTTCACCCAGATTTTGATTCCCTTCTGCAATGGCAATATTAGTGGCATCATTTCCAGCATTTTGAGTTACTTCACCCAGATTTTGATTCCCTTCTGCAATGGCAATATTAGTGGCATCATTTCCAGCATTTTGAGTTACTTCACCCAGATTTTGATTCCCTTCTGCAATGGCAATATTAGTGGCATCATTTCCAGCATTTTGAGTCACATTCCCCAGATTTTGATTCCCTTCTGCAATGGCAATATTAGTGGCATCATTTCCAGCATTTTGAGTCACATTCCCCAGATTTTGATTCCCTTCTGCAATGGCAATATTAGTAGCATCATTTCCAGCATTTTGAGTTACATTCCCCAGATTTTGATTACCTTCTGCAATAGCAATATTAGTGGCATCATTTCCAGCATTTTGAGTTACATCACCCAGATTTTGATTACCTTCTGTAATGGCAATATTAGTGGCATCATTTCCAGCATTTTGAGTCACATCACCCAGATTTTGATTACCTTCTGTAATGGCAATATTATTAGCATCGCCCTCTGCATTTTGATTAATATCTCCTATATTCTGGTCTCCTCCAGAATCAATATTAATATTTGTATCTCCATCTCCTGCATTCTCATTAATATCTCCAGTATTAACATCCTCCGTTGCTCTGAGTATTAAATTTCCTATGGTGCCATCAGAGCTAATTTCAATATCATAAGTTGTAATAGAGCCATCTGTAGCTTCCACATTTATTGCACCTGCACTCGTTGTACCGATAGAAGTTAAGTCTCCCGTACCTACTTCCTCTCCGTTAATAACTATATTGCCACTACTTCCTTCCGGCGCTTGTGTAGTCACATTACCTGTATTAACTGTTGCTGTACGACTCTGTATCCTCAAATTACCACTTTCAGTCGCACCAAAAGATGACACATTTGCTAAATTCACACTTTCTAGAGCATTCAGATCGACATTTCCTCCTATGCCTTCGTCTGAAAAAGAGTCAATATTCCCAGTTGAATTAACCTCACCTGTTCCACTTTCAACTGTAACATTACCTCCCTGTTCCCTTCCCTGAGAACGAATGCCACTAATAGTTATATTTCCAGGGGATGTAAGAGTGACATTTCCAGCTATTCCTTCTGTAGAAAAAGTGTTTAACTCTCCTTGAGCATCTATACTATTTTCACTGCGACTGTCTATAGTAATATCCCCTCCTCCTTCTGCTCCCTGAGATAGAATATTTTCTAGATGAATGTGTTCCTCCGCCATAATAGTCACATTTCCAGCAGTACCTCTTTCTGAAAAAGTTTCTATAGCTGTTGTGGCATTTATTTCTCCAGTTTGGCTAGCGATCGTAATATCTCCTCCTGTCGTTGGTTTTTCTGGGTTAAGAGCGCTAGCTGTTAGGAGACCGATAGTAATATTATCTCTAGCATTGAGAGTAATATTGCCAGAACCATCAGGAGAACGAGAATTGATAACACCAGCGGTGGTATCTATTGCGCCATTGTTACTGGTGATAGTGATATTTCCTGCTACTCCCCTGGTTGCTGCTCCTTGAGGTAGGGGTATGAGAGTAAAGTTATCATTTACTGTTTGTTGTTGCCTGACAAAGCCTGATGCTAGGTCTATTTGACCTGCTTCTATTGCGCTATCCGCAATAATATCAATTTTGCCCGTGTCGCCAATATCTGCTCCGGAATATATTCTTGCTGTTGCAGTGTTAATATTGTTGCCTGCTTCCAGAATAATATCTCCCCCTCTCCCCATCTCCGTGTCTCCGCGTCTCCGTGTCTCTTCGTCTCCCCCTCTCCCCATCTCCGTGTCTCCGCGTCTCCGTGTCTCTTCGTCTCCCCCTCTCCCCATCTCCGTGTCTCCGCGTCTCCGTGTCTCTTCGTCTCCCCCTCTCCCCATCGAGGTTAATGTTTCCTCCGTTACCTGTGGAGGAAGTAGAGGCGGAAATAAAACCGTCGTTGCTGAAATTGATGTTGAGGTCTGGGTTATCTTTGTAGGGACTAAGGGTAAGAGTGCCAGCATTCGCTGATGCTTCGGTTTCGGCGAATATTCCGAGTTTTCCTGTGATATTAAGTTCGTTGGTGTTGATGGTGATATTGCCTCCGTCTCCGGTGCTGGTTGCGCCCAAAACTACTGTGGCACTAATTTGGGCATCTTCACCGATATCTACAGTGTTGGCTTTGATGGTGATATCTCCTGGTGCCCCTGCTGCATAAGTTTCTGTGATTAGGCTAGTGCTTTGCTCTAGGTTGAGCTTGTTTGCTTGGATGTCGATACTGCCTGCGTTGCCGCTGCCTTCTGTATTAGCTCGAAGTTGGCTGTTGTTTGTCAGTTGAATGTCTTGGGGGGTTTCGAGAGTGATGTTGCCAGCGTCTCCTTGAGCGTTAGTGATACTTAGGATGTCGGTGTTGTCGAGGGTGATGTTTTTTTGACTCTCGATGTAGACATTTCCAGCAGGTAGGTCTCCTTTTGTGTCACTTTCGATGGTAACGTTGTTGAGGTTGAGGTTGCCTGAGCTGAAGATATTAACGTTTCCTGATTGGCCTTCTGTGCTGCCTACGTCTACTTCTATGAATTCGCCAGGTAATTGTATAGTTACTTGTTTACTGGTGATGATGGATAAATCATTCAGTAGAAGGTTTCCTCTGGATTTATTTTCTATTGTTACTTGTCCTGACTCGGAGTTGCTAGATAGTGTCAATATTTCTGCATTGCTGAGGTTGTTTGTGGTAATGTTAACATCTCCACCTTTTCCGGAGTTGTTTGTTCCCACTGAGAATGTGTTTATTTGCAGTTGTTCTATGTATGGGAACTCTAGAATGTTAAGCTTTACTGTGTCTGCTATTAGAGAAATGCTGCCTCCATCCCCTGATTTACCTTGAATTGAATAAGAATAGGAATTAAGAGATTCTGTGATTATAGAACCTCCAGCAGTTATATTAATATCTCCTCCATTCTCTGAGTTACTATCAGAACCAAAAGCGTTAGAATTAGAAAAAACAGTTCCTGTTGTTATGTCACCATTGCCCTCTATAATAATACTTCCTCCATCTCCTGAGTTTGCAGTTCCACTTCCAGAAACAGTAGAACTAGAAGATAGGTTTCCTGTAGTTATATCGCCATTGCCATCGATCGTAATACTTCCACCATTACCTGAGTTCCCAGTTCCATAGACAGAAGAACCAGAATAAATATTTGTTGTTGTGATATCCCCACTTACTGTTGAATTAAAGGTTACATGGCCTCCATTACCTGAGTTACCATTTCCATAAACAGCGGAATCAGCATATATATTTTCTGTTGTAATATCACCACTTACTGTTGAATTGAGGGTAATATTGCCTCCATCTCCAGAGTCACCTTCAGTGCTAAAAATAGGAAGACTATAAGAAGACGAATTAATGTCCGATGTTGCGATATCATTCTGTGAATTCAGGATGATGTTACCCCCATCTCCAGAATTTTCAATGTTAGAAGAAGACGAATTAATGTTTGATGTTGTGATGTCACTCTGTGAATTCAGGATGATACTACCTCCATCTCCAGAATTGCCTTCAACGCTAAGATCGCCAGAGGAACTGAAAAGTCCAAGTCTACTATTAGAAGAGGAGTTGATATTGGCTGTTGTAATATCACCCTGTGCAGTAAGATTTATATCTCCTCCATCCTCTGAGTTGAGTTTAAGAGTACCATTATCAACAGAAGAATTTTTTATGCTGGCACCAGAAGAAGAATTGATATTGTCTGTTGTGATACTACCCTGTGCAGCAAGATTTATATCTCCTCCATTTCCTGAATTGAGTTCTATGTTGGCAGAATCAGAATAGAAATTTTCAATGCCACTCTCAGAAGAGGAATTTATATCTGCTGTTGTAATATCACCTTGTGCAGTAAGATTTATCTCACCTCCATCTCCCGCTCCAGAACCTGCAAAAATTAAACCTTCTGTAGTATCAATTGAACCTCCTGTACTTTCTATGTTGATACTACCAGCATTACCACTACCCCTGATTTCAGAAATTCCATCCTCATTAACAAAAAATTCACCTGATTTTGTAATAATCTCTGCCGTAGTAATATCCCCTACCGCATTTATTTCTATATTCCCCCCATCCTGATCGATAGATGAAGCATCTAACGAATATGTAAGAATATTTCCAGAAAGAGCATTAAGGTTGATAGCACCTCCATTTCCTTGACGAGAAGCAGAGTTAATCACTCCTGTAACAATACTGTTGTTAGCCTTCAGATCAATTGTTCCCCCATTACCATTTTCACTGAAACTACGGACATTTCTTACACTAATATCACCATAAGTTGCTTCCAAGTTAATTGCTCCACCATTTCCACTACCTCTTCCTCCTCCACTGCGAACAAGAGGACTGCGCAGTAACAATTGCGTACCTGTGGCAGTTCCCCAGGGAGCAGTATCACCTGCTCTGTACAAAGTGCCTTCACCATCAAGTCTTAAGGAAAAGCCTCCACCAGGAAAAAATTGAACAGGATTATTACTATCTCTAACCCTCAAAGTCCAAGTTCCATTGGGGTTTTCTCCATTAAAATGTGCTAAATTTCCCTGGGGACGATATGTACCATCAAACGGAGCATTACCAGAGTTAATACTTGTAGAAACGTTATCATTTAATACTGTATCCTGAAAGTTTTGCCCATTACCACCAACACCTGCAAACAATTTTACTTCCTTTCCTTGAGGTGATTCGAGATTGACTTCTAGATCGGAAACTGAAGAATGTTCTACAGAAAAACGTACATCTAAATTCTCTACATTTCCTAAGTCATTATCTACAGTAAAAGTAAAAGTTGCAGTGTCATTGAGAATTTGCGTAATAGGTACAAAATAATCTTGGCCTTCAATAGTAGCAATATAATAAGATTCCGTTCTTAGAAACCTACGATTATCTGCAAAAATCTATGATTTTCTATAAACAATCTGTTCTATTCCTGCTTCATTCTGGGAACGTCGGCGTTATCCAGTCCACAAGCTGTCACGGTCGAACTGACCGCCTGAGCTAGATTTAAGCTAGCATTCAAGTCTCTGTCACAACTGAAACCACAGTGTTCACACTTAAACATCCTCTCAGATAAAGATAGAGACTCCTTGACATTTCCACAGTTAGAGCAAGTTTTAGAACTAGGAAACCATCTATCAACAATGATTAGCTTAGAACCATATAGCTCACACTTGTACTGTAACTGTCTTCTAAATTCATAAAAACCCATATCGGCAACAGCTTTAGCTAGTTTATGGTTCGCCATCATTCCTGATACATTTAGGTCTTCTATTACTATCTGGCTGTGGTTTTTAGCTAGATAGGTAGTCAGTTTATGCAATGTATCTTTTCTGATGTTGGCTATCTTTGTATGTAATTGAGCTATCTTAAGTTGAGATTTTTTCCAGTTATTAGAGAATTTAGTTTTATGTCTGTTGAGGTATTGCAGTCGTGATAATTTAGATTCTAACTTTCTGTAAGATTTAGCGCCTTCAAATACTTCACCAGTAGATAACGTAGCTAGAGATTTTATACCTAAATCTACACCAACTACATCTACTGATTTCTCAGTATTTATGGAAGCTGTTTCTCTCTTGAAACTAATAAACCATCTACCTGCCTTTTTGCTAATAGTTACAGACTTTGGACTAACATTGTCTGGCAAGATTTCAAAGGTTTTTACCCAACCAATTCGAGGTAACTTTATACTATTAAAACCTACTGATATAGAACCATACAAAGTGAAGCTATCATCTCTACCTTTTTTCTTGAATTGAGGTTGTCCTGAGACCTTGCTAAAGCAACGCTTCCAAGCAACGGATAAATACCTCAAAGCATATTGAGGCGCTGTTTTAGATACTTCATAATACCAATAGTTATTAGGTTTAACCATTGCTACTAAGAGTTTATGCAGGTCAATTGCAGTGGGAAATTTAAGTTTACTATCAGGATTATTGAAATTGTGATTAAGGATGTTCCTAGTCAACCATAGTCCCCAATTGTAAGCATGACGTGCTACACCAGCGTGTTTGGCCAGCAATGTTTTTTGCTGATTATTTGGGTGTAACTCAGTTTTGAATCCTAGTAGCATAAAATAAGATATAGATAATCAGAGATTATTATAGATAATACCAGATTATATAGCAATAAGCGCTCACATATTTGCATACTACTATTGTCTTTAAGTATAAGACAAAACTCTACTACTTTATACCAATATTTTCATATATGCTACATTAGTAGCAAAAGTGTAAGATACAAAATACCAGCGCACGTTGCTATACCTCAAGGAGGGATCGCCACTATTAGTTTTATTCCTGATGGCAACTTACTGGCAACTGGTGGAGAAGATTGAATTCTCAGAAACTCTGGCAATATTTCCTCCATTAGCATTAACTAAAACTTGCCCTGTTGTAGTTAAATTTGCCAGATTTATATCCCCTACTTCTCCTAAATTTCCTAGCTGAATATTAATGGTGCCACTTCCGGCATTTAATGTCGTTCCATCTAATTGATTTATTGAAGCTTTCCCCTCACTCCGATTAGCCAAATTCATCCGATCATTATTACCAAGTAAATCAATATTTCCATTACCAACTGATGTGTCAATATCAGCATTTATATTAATACTTCGTCCGGCTTTTAATTCTACAGATTCAGTAGTTTCTATTTTTTCATTAATTGTTATATCGTTATCGGCAAATAAAATTATATCTCCTGATAACTCCCCAATATTTTCTGCGGAAATTGTCACATCAGAATTTTCATCTTGAGTAAAGGGGTCTATTGGTATTTCTGTTTCTGTTGTTTCTGATTTCTCAGCAATTTCTGTAGAAGTAACTTCTGTCTCTAAATTTGTATTTTCTGCTATTTCTGAATTCCCAACATTTTCTGTGGTTTCTGAATTTTCAGAATTTTCACCAGATGCCACTTCCGAATTATTATCTACTGTTTCTGTTTCTGAACTTTCAGTATTTTCTGTGGTTTCTGAATTTTCAGAATTTTCACCAGATGCCACTTCCGAATTATTATCTACTGTTTCTATTTCTGAATTATCAATATTTTCTGTGGTTTCTGAATTTTCAGAATTTTCACCAGATGCCACTTCCGAATTATTATCTACTATTTCTGTTTCTGAACTTTCAGTATTTTCTGACTCTCCCACTGTGATATTTTCTGGGTCTAATAATATTGTTCCTGGATTGCCAAATTCAGCACTAACATTGACATTTCCATTAAATATTAATTGTTGTTTTCCAGATACTTCAACAAACCCTCCATCTCCAGAAAATTCTCCCCCTTTAGCACTAATATTCCCGGCAAAATTAGTTACTCCATCTGACCAAATTATTACTCTTCCTCCGTCACCATTTGTAATAGCATCAGCAGAAATAAATGAGTTATTGTTTACAAATGTCTGCTGAGAGTTACTCACTATTCCATTGCCTTGAAAGTCGCCTCCAATTAATACTGTTCCACCTCCGTTGATACCATCGGCATTAATATTAGCATCGATAATTGCTACGCGATCGCCCAACACACTAATCTGGCCTTCATTCTCTCTTCCGTCCCCCTGTGTAATCCCCCTCCCGTCCCCCTTGGAAAGGGGGAGGCCAGATGTTGCTGCGCTTTTTGTTGAACGGGGGTTAGGGGGGATCGAAACATCTATATTTCCTGAAGTAATGACTGTACTCGGTACATCAGCAACCAAGGTATTTGAATCTATCAATACTACATCACCATCAGCATTAACAGTCATAGACGTAGCATGAGTCTCATTCCCACCTGTTAATAATTCTGGTAATGATAAAGGTGTGAAATTTGTTTCTTCTGTAGTTCCCACTGATGAGGATATATCTAAACTCAACAAATTCCCTGGTTGAGATATTCTCAGAGTGCTGCCACCTTCCACTGCTGCGATAGTAACATTACCTCCTGCGGTAGAGAGTTCACCAGTGTTGATAACTGTACCTCCCAATAAGGTCAAATTCTCCCCCGGGTTTAAACTTAAATTTCCTTCATTAACTATTGCGCCTGGGTTTGATACATTAAAACGATAACCACTGGGGTTTCCCACTAGGTTTGAGTAGTCATTTGTTCCCATAGCTTGAAACCAAAAGTTGTTGCTATTGAAACCAATACCTGTGGCAGTAGTAACAGTAAATGAAGCGGGTAGGTTGAGACTGGCATTGGGACCAAATATCATTCCAGCAGGGTTCATCAACAAGAGGTTGGAGTTGCTGCCGATGACTTGAATAAGACCGTTAATTATAGAAGCATTGCCACCTGTAACTCTGCCCAGAATGTTCCGGGTGTCTGGGGTAGTGAGGAAATTGGCGGTTTGGCCAGAGTTAACGTTGAATTGATCGAAACTGTGGAAGAGGTTTCTGCCGTCTGTGCTACGGGTGCCTCCTTGAATGTTAAATTGGTTGCCGTTTTGATTGACGGTTGTACCTGTGCCATCATTAGCGGGAGTGATGGGTTGTGCTTTCCCAGGAGTCGCTACTACTATTGGGAGTAGAGGCATCAACAGAGACAAAGGATAATATGCAACTCTGAAGGTTTTCATCATGGTTATTGAGACTAGGTTAGCTAGGGAAGGGTATAACTTTGTAGGTTGGGTTGACGTTAAGGAAACCCAACAACATATTTGTAACTGTTGGGTTGCGCTATCGCGATACAGTCGATGGGGATATCACTATCCCTCACCTCTGCTTCAAAACCGTGCGTGAGAGTTTCCAACTCACACGGCTCCTAACATTGCAGTAGTCTATAAGGTTGATTACACCTACTTTCGCGCCTATATTTCAAGGTTTGTTCACGATTGTTGGCTTCGGTTTTCGCTACTCTTTGGCTTGGCTGCCTGGAGATTTTTATTAACAAGAGTCTCCTACTCTCGACTTGAGCCTACTCACCCCGGCCTATTCGCATTTTGGCTTAATACAATTTCGGCTTCAGTGCCTACCTGCAATGTCTCCCCACGTCTGCATATCCTGAACATTACTCCAGGCTTGCTTTTTGGGGAATCCTTAGCCCTAAAAGACATTGGTTAAACTTTCCCTACTCATCGAATGAGAGTCTAATAGGGGTTACTTCGTTCCCATAACACATTTCACGTTAGCTTTAGGCGTCCTGAGTCGTCCGAGACTTGCCAGCTAGTCCTTTAAGCGGTTAAAGACCTAAAGGGGCACCATCTATACCGTTTTGGTCACGGGGGATACAAGGACAATTACCCCGATTTAGGTTGACGAACGTTTAACAGGATTCATGTTCTTCACCTTGACTAACTACTCTTGCAGCATCGTCCTTAGTCCTTAAGGCTTATCCGCTTTTAGCCCATGCACTGAGAATAATGGTTGTTAATCCATTAACCTGAGCTATGAAGTCACTCCCTAGCTGAGAGGGAAGGAATTGAACCTCCATGAGTTACGAGTTTTTAACCTTTTGGTTAAAGGGTCATGTTGCCGTCTTGGCTTCTTTGACCCAACGAGTCGCACTTAACCCAACCTACTGGAGTGCGGGGACGGGTTCACTTTTTGTCCTGAGTCAAACCATTAACTTCACGCGGAACCCGCCTCTACTCCACTATTTATACTAACGTTCCTGCAACCAACTCAACAAATCTTCCAAACTATTGAAGTCTAAAAAATCTTCTCCTAAATTATCTAAATCTGCAACAGATAAATCCTCAATTTGACTGTTTATCTCTTCTGGAATTTCTCCAAAACGCTTTTTAAGTTGACGCATTATTAATTGCAATCTCCCTTTTTGTTGACCTTTTTTTTCCGCATAAGTTATCCGCCCTCTTTCATCTTGCAGCATCATTCCTCGGCGATCAAGCATATCTAACTCTTCCGCTGTCATGTTAATTTTATTAGCAATATTTAAAGCCTTTTCTATTTCCGAAACTTCTCCTAAATCCTGGGGTATTTCATCTAAACTGCTAGCCTCTTTCAGAAAATAAATCCACTTATCAGTCAAATTATTTAACTCAGACAAATTTTTCTTAAACTTGGGCAATTCTACAAAAATTAGTCGCAATTTTTTATCTAAACATTCAAAATTTTTCGTCTCCTCTTTAAACACAAACTTATTAATCATATTCTCAGTCTTTTTAAATAAAATAAATCCGTAATTGTCACAGCAATAGCCGGATTTAATAGAGGATAATTCTCTCCTTTTTCTAACTGATTAGCATAAGCTTTAGCTAAATTGTAAGCTACCCGTTTGTTAAAAGCAGACATCCATGCTACTTGCATTTCAATAACTACAATAGAACCATCAACTAAAACCGCTTTAACATCCAAATAGAGTTTGCTGAAAAAGTCTGAAAATGGTTGACTTTTTATTCAAATAAAGCTAAATATAATTTTTTATTATAATCATTGATTCAGTTATAAGTTTAAATGATTAAATACACCGCAAAAACAGTTTTTTCTCCAAAAAAGTACAAAAAAAGAGAAAAAGCCTCTTTTAAGATGGTAGAAAGGTTGATTACTAAGAAAGTAATTGCGATAGAACTCCGTTCCGCTACGCGATAGCACTCATGGAAGTTTCCGAAAGTTTAGCCATCACTACCCAACGATTGTCTGGAGATAGTTGGCCATTGAACGGCAGTTCAAAATTTTCTGGTGCGGTGTCACCTTGGCCTACTTGTCTGTACATGGTGTGTGCAGTTATAGATACCTGGAATAAGAGTGTATTTTAGCTCAAAATCAGGTACAATTTCAAATCAAAAATTCCTTAAATCCTTACTGTGTAAGTTTTTGATATTTAATCAGCAAGCCCTAATTAGGGTTTGCGCTCAAAAGTCTTATGGGTGAAGGTAGGAGACAGCTATACTGGAGAAATGGGAATTTGGAGGAGGTAGGAGCGGGCGTTTTGTCCCAAGATTGTTCTGCCCAACTCTTGACCAAAATCCTGAATTTTTGAACCATTACCACCTAAAACCTCGCACTTTTTCCAGACCTAAAATTGCTCAAACCAATATCAGTCAATACGCGCGATATTTAATCAGCAAACCCTAATTATTTCTGAGCAACTAAAATTAATAAAAGTGAGTTTTTTGATAATCTTATTTTATACAAATTTGATAAATGTTTGTTACAAATGGTAGGGACGTTGCATGCAACGTCCGTACGAAAGAAGGAAGAGGCAAGACCGAAGTTGGGGTAAATATTGAAAAAAAGGGAAAAAAGATAGAGATAACTATCTCAAATGAACTGGAGCAGCTATTTTTAAGCATATCCGATCAATATCTACCTTTTTGTAGCATTCTTTTTTCACGCTTGGTATTAGTGGGCAGTTTGAACTATTGTTCAACACAGGTAGGGGGTGTGGTGCGATACTGCTGACGCAACGCTCCGCGATCGCACCACACCCCCATCTATTCTCAATAATGGTTCTCTTTTCGTTGAAGTATTCTTCAGCTTATTCGATAAGTCCACCTCTAGATATAGCTTTCAGCTACCTTGTCACCCTGTGAGCTATATATTATACCATTTTGAAAAAAGAATGTTACGAATAATAAGAATCATAAATAGGGTTTGCTGAAAAAGTCTGATGGTGATGATAGGGAACACTTAACTGGGAACAGGGAACAGTTTAGACTATCTGCTACGGCCAAATTTTCGGCATTTCAGGGGAAAAGTATTAGCATTTTGAGGCTACAACAGCCAAAAACCTTGCACCCCCTCAGTAATATTTAACCCTGGAAGCCTTTACAGGTATTGATTACAATTTTATTCAGCAAGCCCTAAATAGGGTTTGCTGATTAAATCTCAAATAATTACCAGATAAAGGTTTTAGCCTTTTTAGGTATTGAAAAAGTACATGGTTTTTAGCTCTTCATGGTCATGCATGGAGCGCATTTTTAGCGCATAGTTGGGCAAAAAAATTCTCCCCTACTCCCCTACTCCCCCGCTCCCCTACTCCCCTACTCCTTAAAAAAGACTTTTTCAGCAAGCCCTAAATAGACTTTCAAATAAAGTCTATTTGACGAAAAAGATAATTTACAACATCAAAAATGGTATTAAATCTATCCCCATACGAATTCTGGATTGCAGAATTGCTGTTAGCTCCGCATGACAAACGGAAATTCTAAGAAATACCCTAGCTACTTGTAGCAAACATTTATCAAATTGGTATTATATAGTGTATTTGCATAAGTCCTGTATAGAATAGAGGCTATTATATTTTACTTTTTTCCAAAAGTCCAGTTAATAAAACCCTTGCAAATTTCAACCTTTGCTTATATCCTTTAAAGCATTATCCCACAATAGTTTTGAGCAGTTTGTCACCCCATGAGGTTCTATAAAAACAAAAGGAAAATTCAAGATTTTTGATAGTGTTTTAATCCTTGAAACTCCTATCCCACAATAGTTTTGAGGAAATTGTTACCCCGTGAGGTCTCTCTCCGCTTCTACATCGCTAAACTTCTGCTGAAGCTCCGGCGTTTGCTGGGCGCTGTCGCTAACCAATTGCATTGATCGCAATACCAAAGTGGGTGCTTCTTCAAAGGCAGTATCAATATCTTCTTGAGAATAAGCCTGAAGGTCGCCGCTTTCGGTAGCAAAACTCTGACGGGCAATCTGGTTTTGGTCTTGCGCATTTGCCAAAAAGTCCTCCAAGGGTTCCGGTGGTACGAAAGCTGCATAAAGGCCGCGAACGCGCTCGCTGTTGCTGGCGTCCTCTAATAGAGGCAGATATTCGATTTTGCCCCGAGCGGTTTCTGTCGGATATACCATACGACCTTTGCCAAGGTCGTATTTAGGGCGCAGTTTGGCTAGGGTCTGCCGTTGTTTCTCTTCGCTGACTTGGGGGTGGCTGAAGCCATCCCACAGAGCGGTGCCATCGCTGGCTTGGCTTACCGGCTCGGGAGTAGAATCGCCACTGGAGCCAGTTGCACCCCCGGCCAGTTCGTCGGCTCGTAGGGCGCGATACCGGGCAACAGTGGCAGAGTCGTCCTGTCGGGACTTTCGGCGACGCTTGCTTTCGTGGCGATCGACCGCATCGTCGGGGATAAATAACCCCCGCGCCCGCTCCAAGCCGCTGGCATCGCTTTCCCGTGGCAGATAAACTGTTTTGCCCTCTTTCGTTTCCACCCCGTAGACTGTGCGGCCTTTGCCGATATCATAACGAGGCTTGCGGTTGCTCATGGCGTTTTCGGCACCCAGGGGGGCTTTGAGGCCGATATATCCATCGTTGACGTAGCGACCCTGGATCAACTCGAACGCATTGGCATCGCTTTTTTTGGGCAGGTATTCGGTACTGCCATCGGCGGCTTTGGTGGCAAAGAGGTTGCGCTGACCGTTGAATTCAAACAGAGGGCGTTTGTTCAGCACTTCGTTGCCCACGGACGGCACTTCCACTTGGGCGTCGGGCACGAATTTGCCCTGGCTGAGTTCGAGGGCCGTAGCTTCGCTTTCCTTGGGCAGGTATTCCCGCTTGCCATCGGCAGTTTCCGTGGCAAACAAGGTACGCCCGGTGTTGAAGTCTCGCACGGAAGCCCGTTTTACTGTAGCCGGATCTAAGAGCTTATTAACTGCTTCTTTCTGCACGGATTCGTTGGCGACAAATAAACCCAACTGGCGTTCCCTGGCTGTGGCTTCGCTGGCGATCGGCAGGTATTGAGTTTTGCCTCCGCTTTCCACCGGGAAGAGGGTGCGCCCGGTGGCAAAGTCCCGCTTGGGTTTGCCCGGACTTGCTTGCTTGCCAGTATTGTCGGGCTTTTGACTCGCAGGCTGTTTTAAAGCTGCTGATTTGCTGACCTGGGGCGGCGAGTTGGGATTTGCGCTGGCCTTGGCGCGGGCTTGACGAGCTTGCGATCGCTCCGGGGATTGATTGCGCGAGCTTTTGATGCGGGTTAAGGCTCCTGGCGATCGCCTGCTGGCAATTTCGCCGTCCGCATCTGACTGGGAGCCTCTGGGAGTCGCGCTGCCGGTGGAGACATCTCGCCGGGGATTGCGGCGTTGCAAAAGGCCTTTTTGCAAGTGGCGAATTTTCTTCTTTATTTTGGCGGTACTCATAGTCTTAACTCCTGGCTATTTTGTCTTTTGGTTACATGATTTTGCGATCATTCCCAGCCGAGTGGGGATGTCAATCGCTGCAACTAGATCGCGTAATTTTTACTGAGTTCGAGTAATTCATCGATAGCCCTCTTAGCCTCTCCTTCTACCTCATGGGATTCTTCTACAGATTTAGCTGCTAGCTAGCCACAGGCATCTTACCTCTGTTCCTTTTCTTTTTCTTGTCCTTCCCATTGTTGTTGCCCGCACTCGAACGGAACTCCGTTTCTCGTCTGCCGCTGTTACCTTCACCTTGCGGCTCCACATCCGTTTGGCGCTCGTTTTCTGCCAGCGAGCTACCATCCGTGCCTCCAGAAGCTCGTGCGTCATTCCTCAGCAATTGTTTTACTTTCTCGCTGTAGTAATTAGGGTTTGCTGAAAAAGTCTTATGGGTGAGGGTAGGAGACAGGAGACAGGAGACAGGAGACAGGAGAAATGGGTACGAGCGAGGAGATAGGAGTAAGAATTGTAAGAGTGATTTTTCTGCCATAATCATCCCAAAATACTAGCTTTTTGCAGCTCTTTAGACCGAAAAGCTTGCACTTTTTAAAGGCCAAAATTAGAATTTTCTGGGGCGGCCACTGGGTATGCGAAGATGTCACTGCTCCCTTTAAGGTTTGACGTGGAGATGTTATTTCCCGCTTTAATTTTTGATAGGAATCCATCTGACGCGACTCGTCAATTAATCTGGTTCCCGGAAAGGCCCCCTTCAGTTTTAGTTGTCTGTGGACCTCCTCTATATCCGCTGAAGATAAGCCAACCTTCTCAAGCTGAAGTTTTAACCACTGTTTGCCATCTCCCTGATTCGTTTCCTGGGAGTATTTCTCCAAGGCATCCTCCGCATCCCAATTATCCTCGCTGGAGAGGAGATTCAGCACTTTTTCAAGGGTCGATTTTCGCTGATACTTCCGCGACAGCAAATTTTTTGACCCTTGATATTCCAGAAAAGCATTCAGTTCGTATATTCGACGAGTTGCCTCATCTTTTCCCTGAGCCGCTACCATGTTTTTAGTATAATTAACCCAAGCAGAACTCAGACTATAACCTAGGTTGGTAATTTTTTTATATATCCTTGTATCGTGGCTCCTCAGCAAATACCAAAATGCTTCATAGGAGCTTGGAATCTTAGGAATTTTTCCTGTAATACTAACCCTTTTTTTATCGGATTCTATAAATCTTTTGCGTTCTTCTTCGGAAAAGGAAGATGTAAACTCCAAAATTTTCTGTTGTAGTTTTTCTGGATCTTCTATATTCCGGGACTTGAGATCGTTGCGATAGATTAACCGGATCAGGTAGTCGGCATTCGCTTTCCGTTCGCGCGCCTGAATAATTGTTTCCTTAACCTCCCCGAAAAATCCCGGATGATTGTTATTCAAATTTTTCAAAATAGCCGTTAAGACAGGATTGTTATTACCGTCATCCTTGGGTTGCTCGGAAGGGGTTAGCGCTTTAAATTCATCTGGATAGCTTTTAACAAGTTCGAGTATGTCATTTTTCGATTTTATGTTGAGGGAACGGTTTTTAGTTATCCCTCGATAAAGAAGTCCTAATTCACCAGCAACTATAATGCTTGGAGAAATCTTTCCCGTTTCCAACACTTGTGCCAAAACAGGGAATTGTAGAGCGCTCCCCTTTCCCTTGCCTACCACCTTTCCCAGAGTTGCGCTGCTCGCCTTCTCCGACTTAGATTGTTTTGACCCAAACGTGGTTTTCAGGTCGTCATCCAGATCGCGTCCTTGGATGAGTTTGTATCGACTTTTCAGAATGTTTCGCTTTTTTTGGTCATCAGTCTGCAAAAACATCATCGTAGCCCTAAATTTTTGATTCTCATCGCTTTTTTCATCCGTTAGCAAAGCTATCAGACGGACTAACTTGTCATCTACGTCAGACCTGACAAGCCGTTCGGCAGCTTCATCGAATTTTCTGGAACCAACGCGCTCGCCCCCGGCAATCTTTGCTGGCTCGCGAATCAACTTTACCCTGTTAAGCTGGATTTTCTTATATAAGTCTTCAAGTTCTTGTTCTGTGCTAAAAATCCCGTGTCTGATTGTGAGTTCGTCTTTTCTTTCTGTCTCCTTCGAGAGAAAGTTTTGCTGCCGACCTTTAAGTTCTTGTTTCAGCAGTTCCCAGACGTTCTGAAGGGTCTTCAAATCAGGTCGTTCAGGTACATAAGCCTTGTCTTGCTTTACCCTTTGCCGATTGTGGTCAGTGGTTTCCGAGCCAATACGGTCTTGTAGTGCATCGCTTTCTGAGACAATTCTATCTACTTCTTGTATAAATCTCGATCCTAGATACTGTTTTTCGTCAGTAGCTAATATTTCAGTAAGGTTGTTTTTCAGTTGCGCTTCGCTATAGTTGTCTGCTACAAAGTTTCGCAAGCCCTGGACTTTCGGGGAATTTGGTTCGCCTATAGAGGGATAGGGAATGCTCTCTAGTTGAGAGATTATATCGGCAACTTGCTCTCCTTCAGTTGCCTTAATCAGCGCATTATACAGGCAGTTGCCATCTGTCTTAATCCCAACCCTTTTATAGGTATTGCCCTCTTGTTTTAATACCTCATAATGATTTTGAATAACAAGCAAGCGTATAGATTTGCCGCCCCGAGGATTCCAAGGTTCTCTCTGTTTTTGCAATGTATTTATGTCAATGTCTTGCGTTGTGTTGGGGGCAATGGCAGAAAGAGAAAGATCGGAGTCATAATATATTTCTACTTGTATTCCCAGTTTTTCAGCAAGCATGATACCTGTAACTTCATCTGCATAAGCCTTATCTTGCCTTACGCTTTGCCGATAAGCATCAGTGATTCTTTTTGATTTTTCTTCCGAAAGGGGATCTCCATCCAATTGAATCACGGGAAGGCTGTCTTCCAAGCCAGTCCTGTCTAGTGCAGTATAAAAACTGTCTTCCGAGCTAACGCTGTCTGGTAAACTGTCTTCCGAGCTAACCCTGTCTAGCGAAGCGGGAAGACTGCTTGCCCGTCTGCTCTGGTTTCGTAAATCGGGAAGACTATTTGCCCGTCTGCTCTGGTTTCGTAAATCGGGAAGACTATTTGCCCGTCTGGGCTTGTTTGGTGGAGTAAGAAAACTGCCATCCGAGCCAGCCCTGTTTCGCGGAGCAGGACTGTCTTCGTCTGATAAAGTGCCTTCCAAACCAACGCCGTCTGCTAAACTTACTTCCGAGTTAACTCTGTCTGGGGAAGGTGTCTGGTTTCGAGACTCTGGGAAGCCCCCATCGGACAATCTGCCTCCATTTTCTGGCTGAGATGTCCGGTTTCCATCGACCTCATCAGGATCGTTCTTGACGAACCCGAGCAGAGTAACTTCGTTCCTAGAAGGTTTACGACTATGATTGCGTAGGTCATAACTTCCTTTTCTTCTTCTCATCAAATCTTTTATTTTCATAATACTTTATGTCTCAATTGGGCTATTTTGGTAATCTTAAGGCTAACTGTTGACTGGTTGGTCGCTTTTGATATTTTCCTAGGAACAAGCACGAAGCCGCGTTCTGTCAAAAAATTAATTGGCGACGTGGCTTCAATGAGAATTCTTAAACCTTGGCCTTGTAAACCAACACCATCTCTGCATTTTGCAAGGTGCTGAAATCGCCATTTATAGCAAAAGTCCACTCAGTGCCCTTCGAGCCGACGCTCAAAGTATTCGGCTGTAGATAGGTATTGTTCGGCACTTGCAAGTCGTTGATCGTAAAAGTGCCCCCGCTTTCGCCCCCTTGATACTGATAGCGAATCAGCAAGCCAATAATCTTGCTGCTGCTCATATTGGGGAACATATCCCGGGTAAAAGTAATACCGACCTCGTTAACCTCCCCTCCGGTCAGGGCAGCCCATTCATCGGGGAAATTATAGGCTAGGTCGAAGAAGCTGGTAGCATTGTAGGGCTTCAACAGACCCTTGACTTCGTTGGCAAAGCGGCTGCCACCCTGTTGTGCAGTATATCGCAATTTGATGGTAACGTCAAGCAAATCCGAGGGATTGTAAGAACCTTTTTTGCCATTCAATTCCAAACGCCAGTTGGACACCGCACCAGTCCCTTCAAAGGGCAGATAGCGCTCGTCGCCAAAGTTCAACTCGAACATCCCATTGTTCTCGGTGTACTGGTCAACGTGGGACAGGGCTACCTGCTGGTTGGCACGCCAATTGGTGCGCACGTTGGTAGTAGGTTCGTTGCTGGGGTCTATCAGGTGCTTCACTGCTTTGATGTCTGCATCCATCACCAGTTTGCTACTTAGCTGAGTTAGAGTGGCATTCACGTTCTGACCTTCACCGATATCAAAAGCTAGGGATACGGTTTTAATCTGGCGGTTGTAATGACCGGGGAAGTCGTAGTCAAACAATTCCTCGCTGAGGCGGAAGGTGCAAGCGCCTTTTGTCTTGAGAGCTAAGAGGGCTAGGGGGTCTGTCTCCAACAAGGAGATATTTTTGGTGATTTCCAGGCTGCGGCTGTTGCTTTCCCGATAGGCTTTTTCCATGCGATCTAAATCCAGGTCGAGGCTGGCTCCCGCTAACAACCCTTTGCGCTGGCTGTCCCAGTACATACCGTTAATATAATTGACGCTGCCTGCTTTGAGACCCTTTTCAAAAATGAAGGCTTGCTCCGCTTGTTTGGCGTAGTCGTGGGCGAGTTTGTAGGTTTGGAAGAATAAGCCGGAAATTTTGCCGCTCATCCAGTTATAGAGTTCCAGGTTGGAAAACTTGCTCTTCATAAACAAGGCGATCGCCTCGTTATTTTCTATTTCCTTTTCGTGCATCAGCAATTCTTGCTCGGCCATCTTCAGGCTATATTCTTGGGCGCTTATCTGACAGTCGAGCTGTCGGATCTCGCTGGCGGCTATTTCTCGCTCCAATTGCCACTCTTCCTTAGAGCGCTTGTACTGGGCAACCACTCCGGCTATCTCGCCACCCAGGCTGAGTGCCTCCGCTCCAGACTGAGCAGCTTCCCCAAACCGGGCTAGCATCTCGCCAACGTTCTTGCCTCCACTGGTGACGCCAAAGCTGAAGGGACCGGCAGTAAATTGAGGCACCACATAGGACAGACCACTGACAAGCCTGCCGACGGCAACCGCGCCATGTATGCCCGCTGCAACACCCATCATAGCGATTTGAACTATCTCTTCTGTCAAAAGCCCGCTGGAGATCAGATTGGCGTAATGGCTCTCTTGGTTCTGAGCGCTGCGTTTGGTTTCTTCGAGATTCAGCAAGGATTGTTTTGCCTCCTCTATTTGTGCTTCTTTGAGCAGGGTAACCATGTCTAGCAGGATGGCCTCCTGCTTGTTTTGCAGCAGGCTGAGTTCTTCTGCGTCCTTCTTCTCTAGAACTGAGAGCAAGCTGTCGCTGAAACTGTTGAGCTTGCTAACCAACTCGCGAGCTTTAGCCAGCAAGGAGTCAAAACGGTAATCGGGTACTGTGGCAGCGCCTCCTGCCATGGCTATTGCGGCAGCAATGCCTCCACCACCGGCGACGGCACCGACCAAGGCCATGGGATCGATGGGCGGTTGGAAGAGGGGCAAGGGCTGGGCGACACCATCGATATTCAGGCAGGTGCGAATCTTTGCTAGGCGGTCTTCCACCCGCGTCCAGTATTGAACGAATAGCTCGTTTTCCTTGATGAAAAAGTAGTCGTGGGTGATACTATCGAACTGGGCGGCAGCAATAATACTGCTATCGAACTGGATAGCATCACTCAGGGTTGTCTTACCAATAACTAGAGCTTCGACAGTGTTTTCCAGTTCGATGAGGAAGGATAGACCGCTTTTATCAAAGCTGTTTGCGTTGGCAGCGGATGTCTCAAAAAGTTCGTTATAGGTCTTGGTGGACTCCAATACTACGCGACCGAGATTCTGTGGCTCTTCGCCCAGGAGATCGTAGGCGAGGATATAGAGCATCCGCGCTTCGTGGATGGTTTCGCGGGTGTACTGACGGAAGAGCATATCCCCCCAATCCAGCAGGTTGTCGATGTAGGACATGACGATCGCCTTGCGATAGGCGATCCGACGCAAGGCTGCGATCGCATGGGGGTCGAAGGGGTCTTTCAGGTATGTTTCTAGTTGCACGCTGAAGGGGGTCATCAGGCCGAGGCGATCGGGCAGTTTTTTGACGATCTCCATTACTTCCTGCATGCCTTTTTGTATGGCAGACAATTGCTCGCTAGAACTGCCATCGGTATTGAGGCTATTAATGGCCCCATTCAGATTTCTGTAGTTTGTCCAGTTCTTAATATTGGCGAGCTTCTCTAAGAACTCTGTTTCGCACTCGTCAAGGCTGATTTTACCCAAGAAGACATCCTGATAAGGAGCTAGCTGCTTTGCCAGCTTTTCCGATTCCGTTCGCGCATTCGTAACATCTCCTTCCAGAGCCTCAAAATCATCCAGGTCGTTGCCAAGGCTGGCCATCAGGGCATCCGGGTCTACGGCCAGGAAGGGGAGAAACTTCCAGTAATCTGAGGCTTCGGTGGGGTCGAAGATGTATTCATACCACTGTTTTGCCTCTTCAAATTTCTGGTCGGCATTGAGGGTTTGCGCGATCAGAAACGGAGCATGAAAGAACACTTCCCAGTAGTAAATGCCGTTGGCGCTGCGAAAGTCGAGATGGGTGCTTATCGGCTCCGTCTTGAACTTGCCTTCAGCCATCCAAATCTCGCTTGGCGGCGAAATACTGCCACTGTCAGGGTAAAAGCGGATAGTGGGAAATTCGTCCATTTCCTGCGAGGACATTTGCAGCAGCTTATCGATACCTCCCGCGAAGAGGATTTGGTTCAGCTTCTCGGCGGTGCTGGAAGTCAAGCGAATCAGTTCATACTTAACCTTCTCGCTGCCGATTTAGAGGGGCTGGCCCTCCGAGTCTACGTTGTCTAGATCGCAGAAGATGTAGCGATCGCCTTGTTCTTGGAAGAGAAGATATAGGGTTTTCGTAGCGTCCTCGGAATGCGCGATCGCAAGGTCTATGCCGGATTCGCGAATACCCAAGGGCATATTGACCCAGTTGCCGGCGATGGATTTGCGAGGGCCGATATTATCACTGGTGGGTTCGTGCTCGTTTTGTTCGAGGCGATAGTAGCTCGTGCCGGAGAAAAGATAGACGTACTCGTTCAAGATAAAGGCCGCATCAATCTTGATATTGCTGCTCTCGGTGAGATTGCCGCTGTGATCGGAATTAAAGGTAGGACCTGACTGGCTTGTCAGATCGTAATGATAATATCGGTTGCCGACAATCAGATACAGCTTGTTATCTGTGTATGCATAGGCAGCATCCACCTGGTCATCTTTCCCCAGGATAGTGTTCTTCAGCTCTGTGGCTTTAATGACTGTCTGAGTATCGCTGCGGTAATACTCGTTCTCGTTGTTAAACAGATAGGAGACCCCACCGTGAGTAAAGGCGACATCGAGATTATCCCAGTTTTGGTTGGAGAAACTACCAAATTCATTATTGTTGTCGGACAGATTTTTAGGGTAACCCAGGTCAGCTGCGTTCCTAAAATGATTATCGTCATCCGGGGTGAAGCGCAGGTATTCGTTATCGCAGAAGAGGTATAACTTATCCTTTTCCCCAAAGGAATCAGTCCCGATCAAGGCAGCATCGACCTTATTTTCCTTCCAGATAGGGCTGAGGTTTTTGTTTAGGTACAGGGACAGAGGGAGTTCTTTCACCTTTTCCGTACCTTGGCGATTGAGTTCTTCGAGAATTTCCTTGGGTTCTAGGGCGCTGTCGAATAGGTGATAGACGTACCCATCGGTAATAATGACAAAATAGCTTGTGCCATCGGCAGCAGCGGTTGTAAATGCACCAGTTACCTTGACGTTGAGCTTGTACAATTTATTATCGTCCACAGTCTCGTCACCCTCAAACACAACCCAACTATCATCCTCCCTGGCCTCTGCATAGCACTCTGCCGACGTATCTGTTTCGCTTGGGTCTTGGTGGTAAAAACCCAAGAAGTATTGCTTGTTAGTCCTGTAAGTGATACAGCAATCAAACGGCTTGTCAGTATATTGTGAATCTGAATCCTTATTCACTTCGTAATATCCATCTTTGTCAAAACAGTATTGTTCTGACTCAACCCGTATATACACACGGAAATTCCAGTCTTGACTCTTATTGGGCTGTAGCTGCTGCATTATCGGCGCGATCGCCTTTATTTGCTCTACCGGAGAATCCAGAAACTCATTGATATTAGAATAACTGACTGTTGTGCCAAAGATTTTTTCTAGCAACGCCTTAACCGTACTTGCGGATTCATTGGTGTCACCGTCTTCGTTCCAGCAGGAGTAACTACCATCGTCGTCGATTAGGTGCAGCAAGAGGTTGTTGCTATTGCCCTTCCAAACGACTGCAGCCTTAACTGTATCGCTTGGATATTGGTCGCCGTGGAGCAGGCCAAAGCGGTATCGAATTGATGATTCCGTAGG
Source organism: Okeania sp. SIO3B5 (assembly GCF_010692555.1). Classification (GTDB taxonomy): domain Bacteria; phylum Cyanobacteriota; class Cyanobacteriia; order Cyanobacteriales; family Microcoleaceae; genus Okeania. The sequence goes on from NZ_JAAHHG010000046.1 coordinate 27,557, forward strand.
GGTTCCATCACTCTTACCCTTTTCCCGCACCTTGCCTAAGTCAGTGTTAAAGACGAATGCAACATCATTGAAGGTAAAGGCAGCATCAATGGTCTGCCAGTCATCACCAATCAATTCCTTCAAATCGGAATCTTGCAGAGTAGAGGGTTCTTTCCGCCATACGACAAAGGAATTCTCGTCTTGTTCGTAAATTGGCTTATCCAGTTGGTAAACTGGGTGATCCCCATTTTTAAGAATCAGGTAGGCTTTACCGCCGTAAACAAAAGCAGAATTAATGTTGCTAGTTTCTGTTGTCCCGTGGACATCAGAGAGCCAGTGTTCGTTAATAGACTGTTGGTTGTTAGTCTCTTCGCTGGTGACATATTTTCCACCTTTCAGGAAGCAGTAAACCTTCCCACTATCCTCTTCCTCTTCCTCTAACTCTACTGCCGCAGTGATGTTTTTGTCTTGTGGCAGAAAATCGGGTTTGCCTGGATTGCTGTTTAGAGGGCTGACATCGGGCTTGACCAAGAAGCCACAACCTTTGTGATTGCAGGCAAACCAGAGTTCGCCTCCCTCGCTGCTGTTGAGCATCACCACATTTTCCGCTTCGATGGTTTTATCGCCAGAAAACTCATGGGGGAAGAGTTCTTTGAACAACTTCTGACCGGGGTTATCAATTGATGGCGGGTTCGCAACAATTTGCGAGTACAGCTCAGGGGTCAGGCGAAAAGCTTTGTATTGTGGATCGGTGCTGCCGCCAAAATCGATGCTCAGGCAGATGTAGATGTTTTCATACTCGTGCTGCTCCTCCCCGATCTTGTTGGAATTCTCAACAAAAATCTCTACCTTGGAGATAGACTTCTCAAATTTCAAGCCTTTTTCATTGTCCTCAAAACTGGTTTGAAGGGCCTGGGGTTGGCTCAAGCGTTTGTTGAGGTTGTAGAAGGAGTAGAAAACCTTGATTTCCTTGTAACTCTCGCCCTGAGTGGATACTGTCTGGCCTTTGTCAGACTCTGTAGTAGTCACGATCGCAGATGAGGCATCCTCGGCACTTTCTTCAATAGCCGTCCAGAAGACAAACACCCGACCGAAGGCAAACACCGGCTCCACCCGGGCCGCCTCGATTTTGATATCCAACTCTTTCCAGGCTTCCCAGATAGCAGAAGCGCTCTTACCTTCCAGAAAAGTGCCAAAGCGATAGAAATAGCGGATCGGGTCCGTGCGGGTGCAGCCAAAGAGAACCAGTTGTTTGTTGACCGAGGCGGGATCGTCGTAAACATAGCCCCCCGCAATGGTCAGTTGCGCCACGTCGGTGAAGCTGTCGAGATATTGCAAATAAGCCTCTGCGATCGCGGTTTCCGTCAGTTCCCCTTGGGAGAGGCTTTCCTGCAAAGCACTAAAATCAGCCGTTTTAGTCTTGCGCAGTTCGGGACGGATGTAGTTTTCTGGGTACAAAAAGACCTTGCGGTTTGCCTCCCACGCCCGGTAATTCCGCAACCAGCGCCAGCGTTCTTTCAGTTCCTCACGTTTCGCTTGCGGGTCGTCATCCTGCAAATTGATATCTTCCAGATTGAGGAAGTAACGGTGCCAGTAGAGCTGTACTGCACCGGTAGCTTCCTTGATGCGCGAGGTATCGGCACAACTGCACATTTCGATATCGATCAGCAGTTGTTGGTAGAGCTGGCGGCTAGTGCTAACGTTGTCGTCTTTGTGGATAACATAGGGCACCAAGGCATTCCGTTTGAGGGTATTGAGTTCGTCGTTTATCTGCTTGACCAAGGTGGCGTAATTGCTATTGCAGTCAACGGCGACCAAAAGATCGTAAGCCCCTTTAGCAGCTTCGCTGACCTTGGGGGCCTCATCCTCGTAAAGAGGAGTCCAAACTTTGCCGTGCAAAGGGATGACATCCACGCCCAGGCGTTTGGTGGTAGCGAGGATATCGTACAGGCGCAACACCAACTCCAGTTGGAACTCTTCCTCCACCACATTGACTTGGCCAGGCAAGAAGGCATTACGTTGTTTGACCCAACGCACCTCTTCTTTCTCAAAACCAAAGATGGCAGCAAAATGCATATAGGGTTCGGAGACAACGCCTTTAGCCCCGGTAACCAGCTCCGTCAGGGTGAGTTCGCCTGCGCTAAAGCGCTGCCCCCAAGTCTTTGAAACGGCTGATGGCACGCACGTCGCTCAAAAGGTAGTCCGACCATTTGCCCCAGCGGTAGGCCAGGACTTGTACCGGCTTCGACTCGTTGCGATCGCTCAGGTCAAGATTGTAGGTGACAAAATTGCCCCCGGTATGGAAATGGATTTCGTCTTCAAACTTAAATACAGTATCGACGCTTTTTCCTGGTCCTTCTTCAAGAATGGCCTTGTCTAGCTGAGGCCAGATTTCTTTAATATCGCGGGGATATTCCGCATCGACATAGCGCGGTTCCTCGTAGGGGTTGAGGGCGAACAGGGCAGCGGTATCGCTATAACGCACGAGCTGCTTCTGCTTGAAGAGATAGAGGGCACCATCGCCATCCAGGTATGCAGCATCGACGGTTTTATCTTGCCCAGCGAAGGCATTCTCGATCTTCCCAAAAACAGCGTTAATGTCACCAGGGAAAGTATTAGTAGTGTCGCTATTCTTGACTATGTTGAGATAGCGGCGCTTGTTAAAGAACGTCAATCCCAGACCAGAGAGGTAAAATGCCGCATCGATACCATCGCGATACATTTCATCGAGACCACCGATATCCAGTCCCAGTTCACTGTTCAGTTCCGCTGCCAGACTCTCGCCAATTATCTTCGGGTAGCCCGAGTCCATATAGCGGTAGCGATCGCCGCTGTAGCGAATATACTGTTCCCCAGAAAACAGGTAAGTTAGTTCTTTTTCGCCATTGACATAAACAAAGGCTGCATCCACATAACCCCCGGCCGTGAAATTATTATCGACATGACCGAGACCGTCGATATCGTAAGCCACATATTTATTGGGGCTGCCAGTCAAGAGGATAATATTGTTGGAGTTGTCTGGAACGTTGGGAGCGAAAAAGTAGAGGCAGCGCCCGTTATCGAGCAGACCTTTAAAGAAGGCAGAGGGGCTATTGGGATCGTATGCGGCTTCCAAAGCATCCAAATGTTCTTGGAACTCGTCGGCCATGAAGGCAAAGGCTGGCTCTTCGCGCAGGTAGGTGGCAATGGCCTTGGGATAGCCTTCATCTACATAGCGGTAATCGCGATCGCTGTAACGGACGTAGGAATTGCCAGCAAACAGATAGGTAATGCCCTCGCTGCTGACCCAGGCCGCATCCACTCCCTCACTGAATATATTGGTTTGCTTGCCCCAATCATCCTTAATCGCGGTCACTTCCCTCCAACTGGTTTTGTAAGCCACATAGCATTCTTGGCTGAAGAAGTAGGCCGTACCATCCTTGCCGACAAAGCCCGATTTCAAATCCTTAAAGTCAGTGCGATTAAAGGGGATGCCGTTGTAAATCAGCTCTAGGGGTTGTGGGTAGCCCCAATTTTCAGTGTTGAGATTAAAGCTGATAAACTTTTGGTCGCTGATAAAAATCAGAGTGTCATTTACCACGAAAATGGCATCAATGTTGTCAAATCCCTCTTGCTGATAGTCTTCGGGAATTTCCCAGAGGCTGTAATTCCCCTCTTGTGGGTAACCGGGCTCCGGGCGATCGTAGCTGTCCTTGGTGTAGCGCAGATAGCGGAAAGAACCGTCGGCATCAGGACGCTCGAAGAGATAGGTATTCTCTTCCCAGACATAGGCCAAAGCCACATTGTTGAGTCCCCGCCATTTTTCGCTAATGCGTCGCGGCGGGTAGGTGACTGTCTTGTCCACATAGGTTTCGGAGTCGTACTGGACGAACCACTCGCCAGAGAATACATAAGTAATGCCATCGCGCCCGACAAAGGCAGCATCGATGGTGGATTGGTCGTAAATGGGATTGCGCGATCGCCCCCAGACATCGGCGATCGGAAATTTGCGTTCTAAATCCGGGTCGTAGTAATGTTCCCCAGCAAAGACATAACTTTTACCGTTGGTTCCGTGCAATACAGCGTTGACCTCGGTGGCACTTAGTTTCCCCTGGGCTTTTTGCACGGCGCGTGGGGTGGCAGGAGTTAAATTTAGCTGGCGATCTTCCAGATGGTTGAGTTTCTGCCAGCCATTGTTCTTGAGTACATAGTTAACTCCCCATTCCTGGGTAGCAGCCTTAATGTCGTTAAACTCGTCATCCTCGTACTTTTTGTAATTCTTTTCATCGCCGATCGCCACATGGAAGCTATTGCCTTTGAAGAGATAGACTTGGCGCTGGTCTGCAAAAGCGGCATCTAGCCCCTCGGGGAAGGTAACGGGCAAATCCCAAAAGCGGGGTTCCTTGGACAGGCGGAGGATAGAGCGGGGGTAGCCCGCTTCGACTACTGGCGGTGAGTTGCTGTTTAAACCTACGTTGCCCTCGTAGCGGAAAAATTGGTCCCCAGAGAAGAGGTAAGTATGTATGGCCGTTTTATCCACCAACTGGCCATTTTCGTTCTGTTCTTGCCAGCGGGACTCAACCACCAAAGCGGCGTCAATCTTGCCAGTTTTTTCGATATTGTTGCGTATCTTGCCCCAAACCCGTTTGGTTAAACGGGGGTAGCCATTATCGATACTCCGCAGTTCCGGGTCGGAAAAGCGCAGGAATTTGAAGTTTTCCTCTGTGGCGGTATAGGAGTCCTCCCCTTCCGGGTTCGTGTCGAAAAACAGATAAGTCTTATCGTCTTTGCCGGTGAAGGCAGCAACGACGCGGCCAATTTCCCCAATGGGGCGATTTAACTGCTCGGCCAAATCTTTTGGTTCCGACCACCAGCGACTGGCGCGATGGTGTTCTATATAATAGTTTTCTTTGTTTCCCCCCTCTTCTTTGTGGTAAAACAGATAAACCTTCCCACCGGGGCCATTCATAGCCGCATCGATTTGAAAGTTTTCAACGCCATCAGTCACGCTATGTGGCAGGCTCCAGAAGTCGTCATCTGTAGTTGCGGGAAAGACCTCAATCTCCTCCACATCCGGGCGGTTGGCCAGCACCGTTTCAATCCCCCGAGCGTTGGGATCTTTTTTATCCATCTCCAAGCGATCGTCTTCATCTACGCGCAGGGTGGAGTAGCGCACATAGACATTCTTTTTAGTCTCGCCATCTTCCTCCACAGTGGTGCCAAACAGGTAGGTTTTGTTCTCTAGCACAAGGGCTCCAGTAACCTCGGTTAAACCCTCCCAATCATCCTTAATTAAGCGCGGAAAGCCATCATCTACTTCGCCATAGTTTTTGCCAGAGTAACGGACGTAGCGATCGCCCGAGAACAGATAAGTGTAACCGTCCAGACCCACAAAGGCAGCATCCACTTTTCCCAGACTGGCGATTTCGTTAGTTACTATTCCCCAAGAGTCGCGAGTTGGGGTTGTGATGTTGCCATTAGAGTCAGCGATGTTGCCGTTAGAGTCAATGATGAGCTTACCTTCCGAGTTGAAGATGTTGTAACTAGAGTCGATGACAATTGTGCCCTCCAAGAGAAAGTTGCCGCCATCGTCTTTTGTAAATGTGCCTCCCGAGCTGATGGTATTGCCACTAGAGTCGATGATGTCGCTACCACTAAGATTTAATGCCCCCGTCCAGTCGATGGCGATAGTAACATTCTGCTTGATAATGGCCTTGCGTTCCGAGTTGACGATGACGTTGTCATCATTGTCGAGGACGTTGCCATCATTGTCGAGGATGTTGCCGATAGTGACAAATTCATCATCCCGGAAAAGATAGATTTTGTTCTTATTCGGATTGTCCCCATCTTCATAAGACAATGCCGCGTTAATGCCGGAGACAAATTTGCCTGGTAGATTCGCAAACTCTTCGTGAATGGCCTTGGGATAGCCTGCCTCCGGTTGCAGGTTGGCTAGTTCGATGCTGCCCGCATATTTGACTACTTTGTCGTTGAGAAACAAGAGATAGTAACCCTTGCTGGCCAGGGCTGCATCCAGGCGATCAGCACGTCCGAAGTCGTACTCGCTGTGCCCCCACATTTCGGCAACAGGCCACACGCTACTGTCTTCTGAGGAGATGTAGCGATCCTGGAAAAAGGCATAGCTGTGACCGTCCAGACCCTCGAACATAGGTCCCAAATCCCGGTTAAAAGCGGGCGGGAGCTGAATCGGCAGATTCTCCTCATTCCAGCTCTCGGCGATGGATTTGGGATAGCCCCGATCTACCTTGGGCTGCTCCTCTGTCTCGTTGAGCTTGAAACTTACATTTGAATAACGGACGTAGCGATCATTGGCAAAGAGGAAGAGGCGTCCCTCGGCATCCAGGTATGCAGCATCGATCGCTTCCAGGTTCTCAAAGTCGTTATCCACCTGACCGAAACGGTTGTCGCGCTGGTCCCAAACTTCGGCATCGGCATATTTCACATAGTGGGAGTTGCCACTAACAACAACCCAAGTACCGTGGCGATCTATAAAGACCGCATCAACCTGCAAGTTTTCCTGTTGATCGAATAGCCGACGGATGGGATCTTCCTTGAGGCATTTTTGCAGTTCTTCATCCTTTTTCTGAAGGTCGAGCAGGTCCTTGTCATCTTCAGGATCTACCACCTTTTTATCGATAAGGGTGTAGTCTTCCGCCAGATAAATCCAATAGTAATTGTTCTTAAAGAGGTAAATAAATTCTTCCCCTGCTAAGACTGTATCCACTTCTGTGACGCCATCGGGCAAAATCATATCTTCGGGGAATTTGGCAACCAGACTCTGGTCTTCCAGAAGCAGAGCAATCTCGTTGATGTCGAGCTGTTGTTGAGCGATTAGCAGTGCCAACTGCCGAATTCGCTTGACCGCTTGAGTGTAGTGCATATTCTCCGGCAGGCTGTCCAAGCGCCCCAGGGCATTAGCCTCCTCCAGCAGGGGCAACAACCAGGCAAGATGCAGGTTAGCGTTGGTTTGAAAGATAGCAGCAGATATTGCTTTTACCGCGTCGAGTTCGATTCCCAAGGCGTTTTGCAATTGTTCGAGAATGGCCTTCTGCTGTTCCTCTGCGCGCGCTTTCAGAGCCTCATCGACCCCCTTAACGGTGTCGTCAATAGCTGTGGCGATATTGTAGAGGAGGAAGAAAATTTCCCGATCGTAATCTGCAAAGTCAGGCACACTGAAGTTTGCTGCATTTTCAGGTACCAGGAAGAAAGGCCACTGGGCAGCCTGCAACAGGCCGTTGCCATCCAGTACCCCCATTTCCTCTAAAACTGCTTTGAGATTGCCGATTTCCTCAGCATTAAAATCCAGTTCCTTCAGCTTTTCATCCTCTAGGCGATAACTCTCGGCATAGTTGACGATGCCCGCAATATGCTCGAAAACGATCGCTGCCTTGCTGTCATCAAAATAGGAGCGCAGGCTAAAGTCCTCGCTGTTGCTCTCCTCTTTGAAGAAGGACTCTGCTTCGGGTTGCAAAAGGCTGCCGTACAGATAGGGACCTTGGAGGTCTTCCCATACCCAGCGGGACACTGCCTCAGCAGCAATTTTGCCCAACTCGACTTTATCAACTTGCAAGTAGGTGTTTTTGGCAGTAGCGATCGCCTCCTGCAATACCTTGAGAATAGCCTGGCGATGGGGATAAAACTGAAGCGCCACCGCCAAAGTCTTCGGGCTTTCCGCCAGAATCCGCCCTTTATCTTCGACAAACAGGTCCTCGTCAAGGTAACGATTGATCTGCAAATTAACGAGCAGGTTTTGCAAGGCAACTGGCGTCAGGTTCATTTCGGCGAACATCGACTCGCTGATTTGCACCTTACTGTCTTCAAACTTATCAAGCTGTCGCTCCAGCAAGCGGTAGATGGACTCGGTCAGCTCCGTCAGTCCTGTAGCGATTTCAAAGCTACCGCTATTGTTGGGGTCGCCAAAGAACTCCACATCAACCGCAAACCCTTGCTCGTCGATATAGCCGTTGTAAATCAGGTCGTCGTATAGTTCTCGCACTTCGGCTTCGCTAAGGCCGAGTTCTTTCAAGTCTGACTTGAATATCTGCACTTCAACGGTATCGTCTTCGAGCTTTGCGGCAGCATCTTCCCGGTAAATGCGATGCAAGATATCGAACAGGGGCTGCTGGAACTCGCTAAAATCGTAGGTAATCACGAAATCTTCCAGGGGTGGCAGCTTTTCCAGTATTTTGCCGCTGCCATCGACGATGTCGCGATTCGTTAGGTTGCTTAATATCTTCTCCTGTAGCTTGCTTTCGAGCTGCAAACCCACAAACTCGTACTCGGCGATCGCCCCCAGATTGCGGATAAAGTCCTCCGCCAGTTCCGCCACTGTGCGAGGTTCGTAGGCAAACGGGATATGTGTCGGTTTATCTGCTTTATCTGGCTTGGGTTTTCCTTCCTCTGCTTGGCAGCGACTCTGGACTAGGCCGAAGGCAAACTGGGAAGCACGCTCGTCCCCCAGAAATTCCTTGAAAGTATCCGGGCGGATTTCTCCAGCTTTAAAGCTTTCCAGCAGGCTGTTGTATAGAGCCAGGTCCTCTGCCTTTTGCTCTGCCTCCTCGCGATCAGTCTTCGCCGCACCATTGACAATTTTCCAGAGCATATCTGGAGAGTAACCGAACTCCTTCATCCATTTGTTGAGAGCAATCAGGGATTCAAATAACCAGAGGCGATCTTTGGTGGTAAACTCCGTCACTACAATGGACGAAGTCATATCGTTGAAACCTTCCAACCATGGGGTGTCTGTAGCGAACTTCTTGAATTTGCCTTCAAAGTTATCGTCCTTGTATAAGGTAGCGGTCAAGTTGTTTGGCACTTTTAGGGAACTGATTTGATCGTTACCGACAGTGCTAAGTTCCGACATCTTGTACCTACCGGCAACAAGCTCCTGACTTTTCCCTTTGTAGTCTCGGTCTTTGTAAACGGTCACGCTAGCAGTCACGCTGGTGGAGAAAATCTCAAAGCAGTTTTGGGTACTGGGCGCGCCGTAAACAAAATAGGTATGAGGATCGTAACGGCCAATAAAGGGGTCTTGCCCTAGCAAATCAAACAGATCGAACAGTTCCAGAAAATGTACGTCCAGGGCATCAGACAAGGCCCGAATACGGTAAAGCACGTTGAGCAGTTGCCATTCGTTCTCGGTTTTTTCCCAGAGACTGCTGTCAGCTACCTTTGCAAACTTTAAGCGATTGGTGATATTGAGCAGATCCGTGTCGGTAAAGCCCAGAGCATCCCGCAGGCGTTTGCGGTACTCGTCGTTTTCGTCGCTAAATAAGTCCTCGCTATAAGTAATTTTGGTATAAGTATGATAAGGATTCTCGCCATATTGGGCTGGCATCTCCCCCGTGACGCCCTCGACGTGGAAATATTTTTTAGTAACTGATACGCAGGGCAGGTTAAAAATCCGGTTAAACTGTTCTTGTGGCAAATCTTCGTTAGTCCAGCCAGTGAAGGAAATCTCGCTAACTATGGCAACCACCGTATCAAGTGGCTGCTCTAGAGTTTTATGGATATAGAGGACTTGGGCAATATAGACCAAGGTCTCCTCATTCAGCGTCGGGATGCCCTCAACCTTGCAGCAATGGCGCAGAATCAGATCTAGCTCCGTAAAGCTGAGGCCGATTTTTTTCGCAAAACGGATAAAGCGACTGGCGCGAGCGAACCACTCTAGCGGTACTTCTTGCGAACCTAACTCGCCAATCTTTTGCCACTCCAGTTTTGTTTCATTCAACTCTGGATCTTCTTCATTATAGTTCAGAGTGACATAGCCTTTGCCATCATCAATAATGCCCGTATTGACGTAAAAATTCTCGCGCCCGGCCTCGACATCTTTATGGTCGGACGGATTGATATAGAGCTTTTGGTACAGCAGTTCTAGCATTTCGGGAGCTTGTAGCCCCGTCGTCTCCATAAAGGTGGCGACATCGGACATATCCTTGATAAAATCATCATCATTGGTGCCTTCATAGCCATAAGCCGACTTAAGATATGTTCCGTGAGGTTTCTGAAGCACATTCCACTCTGCCACAGACAGCCCTAGGTATTCCCTGGCTACAGTCTTGTAGTCGGCATCAGTGGTAGTTGTGGCAAATAGACGACGCAACTCGCGAGCGGAAATCCCCAGGTGATGCAAATGATTTTTGAGCCTTTCGTTATCCAGGGAAAACGGCATATTAAAGGGATATACCGCCCCTTCTAACTTCTCATAAGCATTATCCACTCGCTTTTCTAATACTTCGTTGACGATATCGAGGTAGGGAATTAGGGTTGTAGTATTTTCGGCATCAAGGGGGATCTCCTTGATATCCTCCCGCCGTTCGTCCAGCCATGCAGGATTATCTTGATATTGATCATATTGATCGGGCTTGAACTCATCGTCCAGCATTTTCAGCAAGTCAACTAAATATGCTGCGGGAGAATATACAGAGCGGGCGTCATCACCCTCTTTAAAGTCAATGCTGCCAAACAAATCGGCATAATTGGGGACGTAATTGGAGATATTCATTTTCAGACAATAATAAAGTATAGATTTACCAATAATTGATGAAGAACAATGGAGAAGTGATACCCAGGAAAACCTTGGTGTATTGGCTTACAGCTAGCACATAAGACCTGTAGTGCGTGAGAAAGGATATGCCTGCTGCAGCCCCGGCTATTATGTATTGCAAAGCAGCCACATTGCGACGGCAGTAGCACACATATATACTTTCTTTTTCCTATTAAAACTCCTTCCATCCATATTTGTCAATATCGGGAGCATAAAGCAAACCAGCTATGCGAAGGTTGAGTTAGGAAGGGTTTGAGAAGAGACGATCGCATTTTCAAGGAGCGATCGCTCTTGGTGAATATCAGTTAAAAGTGAAGTATCAGGGATAGAATTCTTGAATTTTAACTGTTACTTGAGTTTGGCCTTCGTTCTCTACCTGTGCTTCTAGCTTTGGTGATACATTCACGATAGCGTAGGATTCCAAATTATCCGCTTCACTTTCAACCATGTAGAGCCCGCTACACTCTGGGGTTGGTA
>NZ_JAAHHG010000460.1 GCF_010692555.1 Okeania sp. SIO3B5
TTTTCGATGAAGCTATTGAAGGTAAACTTATTGACTACACCGACTATAGCATTTATCTCTGTCTGGTTGATAATTTCAATGTTGCTAGTAAACTGTAGGTTGCTAGCATTAAACTGACTGATATTTTCTAGCTCAATTTCAAAGTCTTCAATAATCTCAAACTCGCTGCCATTATATAAGACTAACTGGGTAGTACCTTCGATGGTTGCTAATATTAGAACTGAGTTTTGCAGAACAAGGGTTGATAGTCGTTGTTGGAGAATTTCTAGACTAGCAAAACTTTCTTCTTCAAAAACTAAGCAGTTTGCTTCAACTTCTCCCATAGACTCAGCAGTGATATTAGTGATGGTGAAGTTTTCTACTGATACATTAAGTGATGTTAGTATCTCAGCATTAATTTCTATCTGGTCTACTGTTATATCAAAGTCATCGTCATCATCATCATCATCATCATCGTCGTCATCATCATCATCGTCGTCATCATCATCGTCGTCATCATCATCGTCGTCATCATCCATATCATCGTCGTCGTCCATATCGTCATCATCATCCATGTCATCGTCGTCGTCCATATCGTCATCATCGTCGTCCATATCGTCACTATTTTCGATAATCAAGAGATTATCTATATCAATTTCTATGTCAGTAGAGAAGTTTGCAATGACCTGAACTGAACCTCCTTCTGAAAAAGCAAAAACAGTTTGGTCTAATTCATTTGTATAACTCAAGAAAACTGAACCAGTTACACCCAATTCAGTTAATCTTGTTTCTACTTCTGTTATGGAAGTAAATACTTGGTCTATGACTAAAAAATTGGCATTTCCTATTTGTTCAGCACTGGTAAAGACTGATACTACTGCTCTGGTTAAACTCTCATTTGTCAGATTACCAAAAACTTCTGACTGTAATTTAATAATATCTGTATTTGCATCAAAATTTTCAATCAGAACACCACCTTCAACTGTACTAATAATAAAGAATTCATCTGAATTATCCGTAGCAGTAACCGTTTCAGTCTCTGCCGTAATTTCAATTTCATTGAAGAGGCTAAGGTTCAAACTACTAAATGATTCTATGTTAGTTATTACCTCATCAAATTCTTCAAGAATAGTAACTTCTTCAGAGCTGCCATTTGAGAAAACTAAGACTGTTTGCCCTCCAACATTAGCAACAGCTAAAACAGCATTATTACTAACAAGAATATCTAATCTTTGTTTAACTTCTTGTGTAGTCTCAAATGTTTCTGTTTGGAAAATTAATAAATTTCCTTCTACCGCTTCAATATCATCAGCAGATTCTATAACAATACTGGTTAGAGCATCTAAAGTCACTCCTAATTCTTCTAGTATAGAAACACTAATTGCTACTTGATTTTCTTCAAAAATTGAGAAGCTATTTGTACTAATACTGAGGTTATTTTCAATGCTAAATTCTGTTAGATTCGTAATTGTTTCATACTCAGCAATTGTTGTGATTTCTGTTCCATTAAATGATGCTAATATGGTACTTTCTGATGTGTTGAATAAAAATATAGCTGCGCTATTAAAATTAATACCTACTAACAATTGTTGCAGTAATGTAATATCAATTTCTTCTGACAGAACGAAAAAATTACCATTAATTTCTGTAGAACTTTGATTAATTATTGAAACCTGAAGTTCTGTAAGCTGACTAATTCCTAGTAATTCAAGTAAGGAAAAATCAATATTAATTACTGCCCCATCTTCACCAAAATTAATTTCGCTATCATTATCATCAATTTCAGGAAAATTAATATTATCTTCTACTAAGTATTCAAAGTTTTCTGGAGTTAATTCCCCTTTCTTCACTGATACTCTGGCAATAATATCTGTTACATCATCTTGGAAGTAAGCTAATGTACCTTTTTTCCCATTATCATTTTCATCAAAAAAGATAAAGCTTGGGAGGTTTTCATTTAAACCATCAATACCATCTAATAAACTTGAATTACTCAGTAAGTTTGGTACATCATCATCGTCAACATCAGTAAATGTGACAAGATTTAACCCTCCAGTGGCAGCAGGATCAAAGACTCCGGCCAGGAAACCAAATTTATCTTCGTCAACTTCAAAGTCAGTAATTTCATCTATTCCTTCACCAATAGCTGTATAAACAAATATATCTTCGTCGGAACCACCACGGAGTTTATCGTCACCCAAGCCTCCAACCAGGATATCCTCTCCTTTCTTACCTTCGATATCGTCATCATCATCACCACCAAAAATTACGTCGTCGCCATCATCTCCTTTGAGCTTGTCTTCTCCAGCACCTCCAGAAATGATATCATCATCCTTCCCACCTTTAATATCATCATCACCTTCTTGGCCAAAAATCAAGTCATTATCATCATCGCCTTCAATCTTGTCGTCATCGGGGCCACCAGTAATAGTATCATTACCATCATTACCTTCTAGATCATCTTTTCCATCTCCACCATCAATCAAATCATTACCATCTTTACCTTCAATTTTATCGTCACCCAGGCGACCAAGGATGATATCATCTTGTTGTGTACCATTGATATTATCGTTTCCAAGTAATCCAATAATTTGAGCCATTTTTTTTCCTTACTAATATGTTGTGTTGAGGCGTTAGCTGTATTGAGGAATCTAGATTTTTCTTTATTTTTAGAGTTCTCTGAGTCTTAACAAATAAATTATTAGACATCTCCAGAAAAGAGGGAACAGGGAACCCACCCCTAGCCCCTCCCAGGAGGGGAGGGGAATAATTGATAATTTATGGATAATAATTGATTTTATTTTTGTTTTTTGGAGATGTCTATTAGTTAAAAATAGAGCAATGTTATTAGAAAAATCCAGAGTTTTTTCCTAATAAATATAGGTATAATTTTTCCTAGATATTATTTTTGTTTAAATTATTTCAATCATATATCTAACTAGAAAAAATTATAAAGTTTTAAATTTTAACTTTCTTCCAATGCACCCATAAATTTATTTTCTTTTATATATACTACCTTTTGTTCTCAATAATGCCAACGTTTTTTTTTAAATTTAATACTTTTATACTATAAATATATTTTGATTGAATATTAAAAATCATTAAATTCCTTAACTTAGAAATATAAAATCGGTACATTATCTATCCACCTATGATATGAAAATATTTGTGAGACAATTTTAGGAAGAAAGCCAAGCAAATTATAACTAAAATTGTCAAGAAACTTAATATAGTAATCCTATTTTACTTGTGTATAAAAATCTTATCGCTTTTAGGGAATAGGGAATAGGGAACAGGGAACAGGGAACAGGTAAGAGTTTCAGTTTTTTATCTACTTTTTGATTACCCGCAACTTATTTAGGATTGCTATAGTATTAAAAAATTAAAAGCCGATCGTAAAACTAGACACTCAGCAGAAATGGAAGAATTTTCAGATAACATCTCTTATTTAGGGTTAGGCATCAGGTTAGAAACTGAAAGTTACTTATACGATATTAGCAAGATAAATTCTAGTCGTTATGTCATCTCTACTGCTACTGCCAAAGACAAACAATTAAAAAGTTATTCTGGTATAGTTTATGTTGATATAGTTTATATTGATTACGATATTACTAAATCAATGATTTGTGAAACTAACAAACCTTCATTAACAGCACCTGATGATTTTGAGTATTTTGAGAAATGTCCATCAGGGTCTTCTGAATTATGATATTACAGCTAATTCCATTTTGGTGAGGTACACCCGTCGCGGGCAAGATACTTCCTCGCGAGCAAGATGCTCGGACTGGGAACATTTAATTGTTAATATCTGTACTTCATATACTTGGAATCTGCTGTAAATCTGAATCAAGATATTCATCATCATTTATTGATTAACCAAAAAACTAAAATTATATGACAGAATCAAAAGCAAAAGTGAGAAAAGCAGTAATTCCAGCAGCAGGTTTTGGTACGCGGATGTTTCCAGCGACTAAAGTTGTCAAAAAAGAACTATTTCCCATCATTGATAGAGATGGTAAAGCAAAACCGATAATTCAAATAATTGTTGAAGAAGCCATAAGTGCCGGAATAGAGAATGTGGGAATAGTAATACAAAAAAGCGATTTTCAAGTTTTTACAGATTTTTTCCAAGCTATCCCTAGTTATTATTATAAACTTTCACCAGAAAAACAAGAATATTGTGAATATTTACAAAATTTAGGCAGTAAAATTACTCTATTAACTCAGTCAGAACAAGCAGGTTATGGTCATGCAGTTTTCTGTGCTAAAGAGTGGGTTAAAGATGAACCTTTTTTGTTATTACTAGGAGATCATATTTATGCTTCTGAGGTGAAAAAATCTTGTGCAAGTCAAATTTTGCAAATCTACGAACAGACCAATAAAAGTGTAATTGGAGTGAGAATAATACCAGGAACAGAAATACATCATTATGGTTGTATTAGTGGGAATTTAGTTGCCGATGGCATAATTAATATAGATACAATCTATGAAAAACCAGAACTCAATTATGCCAGACAAAAACTTCATGTGGCAGGAATGAAAGAAGATGAATTTCTAGGAGTTTTTGGCATATATTTATTGACAGCCAAAATATTTGATTACCTAGAAGAAAATATCAAACAAAATGCTAGAGAAAAAGGTGAGTTTCAACTGACATCTTGTTTGGATAAATTGCAAAAAACAGAAGGAATGAACGGGTATTTGGTAAAAGGGAGATGCTTTGACACTGGAATGCCAGATGTGTATTGGCAGACAATGATTGATTTTCGTAATACTTGAGATTATCATTGTAGAGAAAAATTCAGATCTAATCTAAGCATGGATAAATTTACAAAACTACCAAATAATATGCAATTTAACACTCTAATAGACCTCCTACACCATAGAACCCTAAATCAACCTGAACAACCAACCTATACTTTTCTCCAAGATGGTGAAACAGAAGCTAATACTCTTACCTATCAAAGACTAGAACAACAGGCAAAGGCCATAGCAGCAAATCTTCAATCCCTAGATGCTAAAGGTGAAAGAGTCTTGCTATTGTACGCTCCTGGACTAGAATTTATGGCGGGATTTTTTGGCTGTTTGTATGCAGGAGCGATCGCTATACCCGCTTATCCACCTCGCCCTAACCAGTCCCTCTCAAGATTAGAAGCAATTGCAGCAGATGCTCAAGCAAAGTTTGCTCTTACTACTACACCTCTCTTAGCTTACTTAAAAAGTCGCTTTGCTGAAAATTCCATATTGGCAAAAATGCAGTTACTAGATGCTAACAATATTATTGATCAAAACCTGGAGTCGGACTGGCAAGAACCTGCTATCAATAGTGATACCCTCGCTTTTCTGCAGTACACTTCTGGTTCGACTGGAAAACCGAAGGGGGTAATGATAAGTCACAAGAATATTCTGCACAATTTAGCTATGGGTTATGAGCAGTCTGAGACTACACCCGAAAGTCACACAGTGACTTGGTTGCCCTTTGGTCACAATACAGGGTTAGTGGTCGGAGTTATACAACCTCTCTACGGTAATTTTCCTGTGAAAATTATGTCACCGTTGGATTTTCTGCAAAAACCTTTCCGTTGGTTAATGGCTATTTCTCGTTACAAAGCTACTCAAAGTCTCGCTCCTAACTTTGCTTATGACTTAGTTTGTTTTCAAACAACTCCTGAAGAACGGGAAATGCTTGATCTAAGTAGTTGGGAATTGGCTGTTAGCGGTGCTGAACCTGTTCGTGCAGAGACCTTTAAGCGGTTTATCAAAACTTTTCAACCTTGTGGTTTTCGCCCAGAAGCTTTCACTGCAGGTTATGGAATGGCAGAGAGTGTTATGGGTATTAGTTTAGGGTTAAAAACAGAATCTACAGTTATTCTGAATATTGACAAAACTGAGTTTACTAAAAACCTGGTTGTGGTAGGAGTTGACGAGAGCGATAGTACCCAAAAAATCGTTGGTTGTGGTCGCGCTGGTTCAGATGCAAAAATTGTCATTGTTAACCCGGATACTTTAACCGAATGTTCGAGCAACGAAGTAGGAGAAATTTGGCTTTCTAGTCCTAGTGTTGCTCAAGGTTATTGGAATAGACTAGAAGCAACTGCAGAAACTTTTCAAGGTTATTTAAAAGATACAGAACAAGGTCCGTTTCTCAGAACAGGTGATTTAGGATTTTTGCTCAATGATGAATTGTTTGTTACTGGTCGTCTCAAAGATTTAATTATTATCCGAGGAAGTAACCATTATCCCCAGGATATTGAGTTAACGGTAGACAGAAGTCATCAAGCTTTACGACCTAGTTGTGGTGCAGCGTTTTCCGTAGAGGTAGAAAGTGAGGAAAGACTGGTTATTGTTCAGGAGGTTCAGGAAAGTTACTTGGAACAACTGGATGTAGATGAGGTTGTTAATGCTATCCGTCAAGCTGTATGTGAACAGCATCAGTTACAAGTTTATGGGGTATCGTTGTTGAAAACAGGAACTATCCCTAAAACTTCTAGTAATAAAATTCAGCGTTATGTTTGCAAAGCAGGTTTTCTGGAGGGAAGTATTGATGTGGTTGGCAGTAGTGTATTCCAAGATTTTGATTTGTTAGAAAAGGAAAAGCAAGTCTTTTTGGATAGAAAAACACTCTTAGCTACCACACCCGAAAAACGTCAGGAATTACTAATATCCCATCTTCAGATTTTAATCTCAAATATTCTCCAAGTAAATTCATCTCAATTAGACTGGGAACAACCTTTAACTAGCATGGGATTAGATTCTCTGACAGTTGTTGAGTTGAGCGATATTCTACAAGAAAGTTTGGGAACATCTTTTCCAGCAACACTAATTTTTGAGTATCCCACAGTTGCAGCTTTAGCTAATTATTTGGCCGAAAAAGTGCTTTCCCCGGAACCTTCTACAAATTATGATATTGGGTTAGTTACCGATGAAAATTTAGATTCGGGTTTTGCTTCCCCTGTGATAGCAATTCAACCGAAGGGTTCTAAACCTCCTTTCTTTTGTATTCCTGGAGGTGTAGGAACTGCATTTTATCTGCACTCTCTAGCTTTTCATCTCGGTCAAGACCAACCATTTTACGGACTACAAGCACGAGGAATGGATGATCGAGCAGAACCTCAAACAAATGTAGAGGCGATCGCTGCTGACTATATCGAGGCATTAAAAAATATTCAACCTACAGGTCCTTATTTCTTGGGAGGTCATTCTTTCGGCGGTCAAGTAGCTTTTGAAATATCCCAACAGTTACAAAAACAGGGAGATGAAATTGGTTTACTTGCTGTTTTTGATATTCCTGCTCCTTTATTTAGTAGTATCGTAATTGCTGGTTGGGATGATACTAAATATGTGAGTGAGGTCGTGAGGTTATTTGAATACTTTTTAAAGGAAAATTTAGAGATATCCTACAATGATCTGAAGGTTTTCTCTCCTGATGAGCAATTAGATTATGTTACCGAGCGATTAGTGAAAAAGCTTCATGTCCGTCCTTCTGAGGCAGCTAAAAGACAAGTGCATGGTTTTGTCAAGGTTTTAAAAGCTAGTGTTTATGCTATGGGTCATTATCACCCAAAGAAACTTTATCCAACTCCTATTGCTCTTTTCCGCAGTAGTGATGTTCGTGTTTGGAGTACTGCTATTGGTGTGACTGATGCTATGCGTAACCAACTCCAAAAGAACTCATCTTTAGGTTGGGAGCAACTGTCTAAAAGTTCTGTGGAACTTGAGACTGTTCCAGGGGATCATATTACTATGATGCTTGAACCCCATGTTCAGGTGTTAGCAGAGAGACTCAAAATTTATCTTGATCGGGCATAATATCAAATCCGGTAGCATCGGTGTAATTAGATGGGGAGATGGGGAGATGGGGGGATGGGGAGATGGGTAGATGGGGAGATGGGGAGATGGGGGGATGGGGAGATGGGGGGATGGGGAGAGGGGGAGATGGGGAGATGGGGGGATGGGGAGATGGAGAAATATTTGGTAATGGTTGAAGATGGAACATTTTTTTATACCGAATTAAACGAATTTGATATAAAAATTTGCTATTTAGGGTTTGCTGAA
>NZ_JAAHHG010000461.1 GCF_010692555.1 Okeania sp. SIO3B5
GGCAAGCTAGACCTTCAGGTGCGAGAATGGGAGTGTCTAAACTGTGGCAGCAAACACGATAGAGACGAAAACGCAGCGATAAATATATTAGTCGCCGGAGGGCATTCGGAGACGAAAAACGGACGTGGAGGCAAGTGTAAGACTACCGCCAAGGTAGCAGCAGCCTGTGAGACGTCAACCCGCCGAAGAGCTAAGGCTCGGTAGGAATCCCCGTGCCTTTAGGCCGGGGAGGATGTCAAACCAAACCTGCTGCTTGTAATGCTGCCCAAGTTCTACTTGAACACATCTGTGGTGTTAGAGTCGCGATCGCCAACCACTGAATACCCAAAGGTCCAACTTCTGGATCGTCACTACTAAGATTAGTTGGTTTCGGTTCCACCCTACACTGATAGATAATATTTAAACTATGAAGTACCTTCCCCTCTCCTTGAGGAAAAAATTTCTCTGCTATTGTTAGCAGTCCCTCTACTTGAAAATCAGTAATTCCTGTTTCTTCTCTAATTTCCCGCCCTAGTCCCTCCATCAGAGTTTCTTGTGGTTGCAGTCCCCCTCCTGGTAAGTCCCAACAATTAGGTTCTGGATCTGTCATTTGATGTAACAACAAAACTTGATGGTCTGCAACGAATAACCCCAATACTGCTACTCTCAATCTTACTTCTGTTTCCATTTATTTGAATTAATATCATCAACTTCTTTCAGATATTAAGTTGAACTCTAGTTATTTGGCAATTGTATTTAAGCTTGGGGAATAGCAGAAAATAAATTATCCCAATTTTTGTACTTAGATCGTTAACTAGCTACTCTCTACTCCCTTACTTTCATAGCCAATGGGATAATTTTTTATTTGGAAGTCCCTTATGAAAATGCGATCGCCTTACCGAATTATTAATTATTAATTATTAATTATTAATTATTAATTATTAAATAATTCCCGCCTTGAAGCCTCCCCTTTTAAGCTATCCCTTATAAGGAACTCCTGAAAACCTTGTAGCAAGGAGGGGAGCAGGGGACCCACCCCTCGCCCCTCCCAGGAGGGGAAAAAGGAGAAAGGAGAAAGAATCATAGTAGATAAGAAAAATTACTTAAGTTGTCAAAAAAATGTACTTTTTAATACACTTTTTCTCTGACAAAAACCTTTTAAAGACTTGAACATAACTTGTCTATGCGTGTCAATTTTTATGTTAAGAAAGATGTTTATAACGCATAGCCTTTTAAGGGGGAAAAAAAAGAAATAATATCTCCTTATATTCAATTCCGTAACGGTTTTAACCAGAGGTAATTATCAATTATCCATTATCAATTATCAATTAATGAACAAATAGTAATGCTTTGATTTAATACCAATTCCCATGCATTATTGCTATGCTTGGGCAGTACTTCAGTTGTCAACTAATCAGCACAAGCAAAATCATTTGCATGCTAATTTCAGCCAAGTTAATGTTAATTATTCTTATGTTTGCTTCTCCCCCACTCCCCTACTCCCCTACTCCCCTACTCCCCTGCTCAACAAAATGTAGAAAAGTTTTTGAGAAATGGTATAAGTAGGTAAGCATGGAAAAGAATTAAGTATATAACAAAAAGTAAAGTAGTTCTGAAACCTCTTCCCTTCTGCCTTCTGCCTCCTGCCTTCATCTGATTCTCTACATTAACACTCAAATATATAATTTTTTTTTATAGTTTATATTTTTAAATTCTTTACTTAGTTATATTTTAGATATTTGTAGAAAAACTTTAGCAATCTGTTTCTCAAAAAAATGATTTATGTTAGGATCAGTATATGATACAAATTACCAATAAAAATTGGGAATGTATATCAGAGTGCATTTTCTTAAGATACAGGCTATAGATGATTGATGGTATCGAATTAACCCAACTGGTAGTTCTAGATTTTACCCTATTGAGATACCAGATTAGGGGATGCCATTATCTATAATTAAAGCAATAATAAAGATATAGAGAGACAAAAAATTACAGCTAGGGGGTATCCATGATGATTGATTTTGAGGGGTTTTACATTTTACTAACAGCTACAGTTTACTTAGGACTAATTTACCTAGCATTGAGGTGGATTCCAAATAGAATTAAGAAGCTTGGCTAGGTTTGGAGGCTAATGGGATAGGGGATCGAGGTCAAAACCTTATTCTAATAAATATTATTATTGGAGCGATCGCCTATTAAACCCACCCTTTCTAAGCAAAATATTTTAATTAGTCTGCCCAATAATATTAAGAAAAGTAACTAAGTAAAAATACTTGTTATAAAATTAATTATCTAGTTTTTTTAACGGTACAGAAAGAAAAAAACCAAACTCTTGAGCAATATTACAACTAATTCTGGCATGAACCTTACCTTGGCAATCATAAAAGCTAGCTTCTGGAGTTAGCGGAAAAATTCCTTCATGCCAAATATTAGGATGTATATATAGTCCCTGAGTACCATCAAAATAAAAAGCTTTAAAATCTTCTGGTTTCACATCATCACTAGCTAAAGCCAAAGGTACAACAAATGGGGAACTATTCAGAGGAAAAAAATAATTGCTCACTGTTGCTTGCTAGAGCTGAAAAACATGGACTATCCAAGACTTATATCTACTAAAATGTCTATGTTTTTACGCCATTAATTTGTGTTATGATTGCATACGTCTGCTAAGACCAGAGGATTTTAGCAACGATTATGGAGTGTTTTGCACTCGACTTTTCATCTCTGATGAAAACCCGCCTAGGGAATCCTAAACTCAATGTATTTGAGCGGAACATTAACCTTCGCGTGCCAGTAGACTTATGGACAGGTGAGCAGGAATTTCGCTCTTAGTCACCGATGAAGAGCGTCTCTAGGATTGTCTAGATTTTTAGAAGGTGCATTACTAGATTTTAGAATCCCTGGCAATTTCCTGAAAAATAGTGTTATGATAGAAGTAGGAAAATAACTGACAACTGAGTATCGCGTCATTTCGATCCCGACTTTGAGTCATCCCTAATGGTTGCCTAGTCAAGAAAAAGAAAGCGCAAAATAAATACTCATGTGAGTTTGCCATAAATAAGTAAAAAAATAGCGCTTTGGGGATTTTCCTCAAAGCATTGCGAGATACCGCCTGCGTTGATGGCTGAACACCGTCACGTTGCTATGAACGGTTTAAGAAGGTTTTACGGGGAATTGCTGGGCTTGATGTATCTGGATGATAATTTGTATGCCAAAACAAAACACAAGAACGATCTAATTTTTCCTGGGGAATTTTTTGAGCTTCTCCAGGATTTTTTGACCAACCAAATAAATATTGATCGTTTACTGCTTGGTTTCTACCGTACAAAAAATCTCCTTGTAGGGACGTTCCATGGAACGTCCCTACTGTGATCTACCCAAATGAAAACCGCTGTAATATCATGTCCGGTTGAATACTTATTATTAAGGTAGTAGGGGAGTAGGGGAGTAGGGGAGTAGGGGAGTAGGGAACCCACCCCTAACCCCTCCGGTGGAGGGGAAAATAGAAAGATTTACTGTTTAAGCACTCATGATAAGTTTTTTCATCACTGATTATCCGGACATGATATAATTCATAGTTTGATTCACCAACCCCTAATAATTCACCCTATCTAACTTATATCATGTTCGGTTGAATACTTACACTTTGGAGGAAGGAAGGCAGAAGGCAGCGGGAGCTGGAGGCAGCGGGAGCTGGAGGCAGCGGGAGCTGGAGGGAAGAAAAGGTTAAAAGGGATAAAGTTTTTTTTATAGCAATGAGCGCTGGTATATTTACAAATTGCAGGAGGGGCCAAATAGCTAAAAGTCTTATATTATCAGCAATTCATTCCCCCAGATGAGCTGTTGCCAGATGAGCTGTTGCCTGCGCACAGCGCTATATCACTGATTATCCGTTAGCGTAGCTCCCCCTCCGGGGGAACATGATATTACTGTCCGATCGCCCCACCTATGGCAAAATATTATTGAGGTAGATATATTAGACAGGGGTAGATAATGCAGCAAACTTCAACAAATTTTGCCTCATCCACAAAACAGCAAAAAATGAATGTTAAGCAGGCAAAAATTTATTTCAACTTAGGTGAAATTTTAGCAAAAAAAGGAGAATGGAAAGAAGCGATCGCTGCTTATCTTCAAGCAATTGACAGAGAACAAAATTTTGCAGATGCTTACCATTTTTTAGCTGATGCTTTGGTAGAAAAAGAAGAGAAAGAAGAGGCAATAGAGGTTTACAGAAGAGCTGTTGAAATTCAGCCGGAATTATGGGAAGTGCATCATAAATTAGGTAATTTATTGCAGGAAAAAGGGGAGTTAGAAGAAGCGGTTGCTGCTTATCATAAATCAATAGAATTAAAGTCTGATTTTTGTTGGTCTTATAATAATTTGGGGGATGTGTTAGTTAAATTAGAGAAGTGGGAAGAAGCAGTTTGTGCTTATCGTCGGGCTATTGAGTTGAGTCCTGATTTTCATTGGGGTTATTATAGATTGGGAGATGTCTTAGTTAAGTTAGAAAATTGGGAAGAGGCGATTATTGCTTATCAGAAATCAATAGAATTAAAGTCTGATTTTTGTTGGTCTTATAATAATTTGGGGGATGTATTAGTTAAATTAGAGAAGTGGGAAGAAGCTGTTAAAGCTTATCATCAAGCTGTTGAATTGAATCCTGATTTTCCTTGGGGTTATTATAAATTGGGAGATGTTTTAGTTAAGTTGGAAGATTGGGAAAGAGCTATCAATGCTTATCTAAAAGCAATTAATTTACAGCCAGATTTAGTCGGAATTCATACAAAATTAGCAGATGCGCTACATTATCAAAAAAGAATTAAATCGGAAAAGTTGGTTAATTTATATCGCGATAAAATAGAAAAAGAACCAGATAATATTCAAAATTACTACAAGATACTTGAAATTATTCCAGATGACTATCGGGTTAACTTACAGCTAGCAAAAGTTTGGGAAAGAAAAGGTAATTTTTCCCAGGCAATTGTTTTTTGTAAAAATGCGATCGCCATTAACTCCAAAGAAGTTGAAGGTCATATATTTTTGGCTAATATTTTAGTTAAGCAGCAAAATTTTGAAGGAGCAATTGTTAGTTACCGTTATGCAATTAAAATTTCTCCTAATAGGTGGGATTATCATCAAAAGTTAGGCGAAATCCTGGAAAAGATAGGAAAAAACAATGAGGCAATTGCTGCTTATCAAAAAGCGATACAAATTCAATCTAATCCCCTTGATATTAAACAAAATTTAGCTAAATTAGTTCCAGAAAAAACTCAGCAAAAGAATCAAAAAGAGCAAGAAATAAAACTTAATTCTGCTCAAGATTATCGTGATTTAGGAGACCGGCTATTAAAAGAAGGTAAACTAGAAGAATCTGCTAATAATTATCGCCAAGCACTAGAACTTCAACATAATTTTTGGCAAGTTTATCATAGCTTAGGAGATGTACTGCAAAAGCAAGGAAAATTGGATGATGCTGTTGCTTGTTATTGCCAAGCAATTAATATTAATCCTAACTTTTTTTGGTCTCCTTATAATTTAGGAAATACTCTGATACGACAAGGAAATCTAGACCGGGCGATCGCTTCTTATTTTTACGCTGCTGAAATTCAACCATATAAGATAGATAGTTATGAAAAGTTGGCTAATTTGCTGCAAATACAGGGTCGTGTAGATGAAGCTAAAAAATATAAATTATTGGTAAAAAAATTCATAAGTAATCCAGTTGAAACTTGTTGTAATTTGGGAGATAAGCTAGTTTTAGAAGGAAAAATAGAAGGAGCTATTTCCTGTTACCAAAAAGCATTAGAACTAAAGCAAGATTTATGGAAAGTTTACGGAAAACTGGGAAATTTATTAAAAGAAAAGGGAGATTTAGAGGAAGAAATTAAGCTCTACAACCGTGTCCTCAAACTTAATCAAAAGTTACCTGAAATTGAAGCCAACCTCCAAAAATCTTTAAAAGAGCAAGAACAAACGAAAAGAGTTAAAAAAGTAGAAGGTATACCAGATAATTTTGTACTTCCTCCTATTGTGGGAGAAGGCAACGACTATTCTTTTATAGAAGAGAAAGTTAAGGAATTTGTAAACAGTGGAAAACCTTATACCCTGCCAGTATCAATTATTATTCCTACCTATAACCGCAAAGAAATTTTGGCTAAAACATTAGCTGCCATTACTCATCAAACCTATCCCAAACATTTGATAGAAATAATTGTAGCAAATGATGGTAGTACCGATGGTGTGGAAGAAGTAATTTTAAAATATGAGAAGTATAGGGAATTAATTCATGTCCGACAACAAGACCGAGGATTTCGTGTATCTGCAGTTCGTAATTTAGGAATACGCACTTCCAGATACGAGCATCTAATTCTGTTAGACTGTGACCTAATTCCAGAACCACAGTTTGTTGAAGAATTGATGAAATATCTTCATGTAACTGACAAAGCTGTTTTAATGGCTCATCGGAGATTTGTTAATACAGATGGAATTACAGATGACGAAATTTTTGAGGATATTAACACTGCTTTAGGATTAGAAGATATTGTAACTGAAAACGTCATGTTTAAGAGCGATGTTAAAAATAAAGCTACCATAGACTGGCGCTTTAGAATATATGAAAAAACTGATAACTTAAAGAAAGAAAAGTATCCTTTTCGAGCATTTGCTTCCGGCCACGTTGCTTATTCAAAAAACATTCTTGAGAAAGTAGGTTGGTATGATGAAGATTTCCAAGAATGGGGTTATGAAGATATAGAGTTTGGGTATCGAGTTTACAATGCTGGTTATTATTTCATTCCAGTATTAACAGCAATTGATTTACATCAAGAACCACCAGGGGGTGTTAATGAAACTGACCGCATAACTGGAAAGCAAATTACTCAAAAACTATTCGAGCAAAAATGTCCTGTTAGTTGGTATCGCCAATATCGACCAGGTGAAATTTATGAAGTGCCTAAAGTTTCAATTTATATTCCTGCTTATAATGTTGAGCAGTTTATTAAGCATACTGTTGATAGCGTTCTCAATCAAACCTACACAGATTTGGAGGTTTGTATTTGTGATGATGGCTCTACAGATAAAACCCTGGAAGTTTTGGAGGAAAACTACTCGGAAAATCCTCGTGTTAGGTGGGTTACTCAGCCTAATGGTGGAATAGGGAAAGCTTCTAATACCGCAGTTAAAATGTGTAGGGGTATGTACATTGGTCAACTTGATTCTGATGATATGCTCAAACCGGATGCAGTGGAGACTATGGTTAAATATTTGGATAAGTATGATGTGGGTTGTGTCTATAGCTGTTGTGAAAGAATTGATAAGTATGGAAATTATGTTAAACCAGAATACAACTGGCCTGAATTTTCTCGGGAGAAACTGATGATTAACATGATCGTTCATCATTTCCGAATGTTTAGAAGGAGAGACTGGATGAGGACTGAAGGATTTACCGAAGATTTGTTGAATGCAGTGGATTATGATATGTACATGAAGTTAAGCGAGGTTTGCTCTTTTCATCATATTAATAGGGTGACATATTCTCGACGAGTACATGGAAAAAATACTTCTTTGCTTTATGAAAAGGAGCAAGATAACAACACTATTACTGTAATTAATCGTTCTTTAGAGCGTTTAGGGTTAAGGGATTTGTGGATGGTTAAGCAAACCGACCCTAATAACCCCAGGAAACTTGAAATTTGTAGGCAAAATATTGCTACTCAACGCTGAGGATTTAATGCAGTCAGCACTAAGGATTGAAACTAAAGTTCTACCAGGCAACAAGATTGAAATCAATCTGCCTGACAATAATCCCTCAACTTCAGTGGGGCAAACTGTTGAAGTGATTATCCTGCTACCAGATTGACCACAATTAGGGTTTGCTGAAAAAGTCTTTTTTTAAGGAGTAGGGGAGCGGAGGAGTAGGGAAGTAGGGGAGAATTTTTCTGCCCAACTCTTCTAAAAATGCTAACTTTTTGAGCATGAAGAGCTGAAAAAAACGTAATTTTTCAATACCTAAAAAGGCTAA
>NZ_JAAHHG010000462.1 GCF_010692555.1 Okeania sp. SIO3B5
GTCCTGTGCTATTATCTGGATATACAAACGTTTAGACAAAAGTAAGCAGCAAAGCATGGTTTAGACGCTATGCCGACTGTGTAGGGGCACCGCGGAAATTGTCCCCAAAGAATATATCTTTGGTCAGCTAAGAAAAAACGAAGCAACAAGGATTTATCCTGTTGCGTAGTATCAACTTAGAATCCCCTCGGCAATAGCTGCGGGGAGTAGTCAAGCACGAGTTACGAAAAACTATGAAAGGAAGGCAGTCTGTCTTCTGCCTTCCTTCCTCCAAAGTGTAACTATTCAACAGGACATAATATATAGCAATGTGCGCTGGCATATTTACAAATGACAGGAACTGTCCAATAGCTAAAATCTTATATTATCAGCAATTTATATCATGTCCGGTTGAATAATTAGACAATGGTTGTCCGAAGGCAGGAGGCAGGAGGCAGGAGGCAGAAGGTTTTCTCAAGAGTGTCACCTTAATTTTATACACGCTCCGATGCTACCGGACATGATATTATTCCCCTCCTGGGAGGGGGAGGGGCGAGGGGTGGGTTGCCAGATGAGCTGTTGCCTGCGCACAGCGCTATATTTTTTAAACAATCTCCATGAAATCATCAATACCGATCGCACTTCTTTCTACACCCTGTAAAATAATTGAAAGTCGATCGCCACTAATGCGAGTATCATTACCTATCTGAGAAACACTTAACTGCTCAAAAGTCAGACCGCCCTTTAAACCAATGATGTCTATTCCATCTTCAAAATCAGCGATCGTATCATCGCCATAACCAAACCCGAACTCAAACATATCCCCACCTGCTCCACCAGTGAGAATATCATCACCCATTTGACCACCAATAATATCATCTCCTATACCACCATCAACTGTATCGTCACCTTTGCCTCCTTGGAGCAAGTCATTACCATCCAAACCTTGGATAAGATCATCACCTCTATTTCCGCACATGAGATTATTTTCAGAAGTTCCGATTAAATCATCATCATCATTTGTACCCATAACAACATTAGGAGCAATAACTGACTGAGTTCTCTCCCAAACACTTTCCCCCACTTCTCGCCCTAATACCCGAGCATTGAGATCCCCATCATCAAAATGAATACCACCATAAAGACGAGAAATACCAGCCTCATCAGCAGCTTCACTAAAAGTATCCCACTCCAAAACAATAGGTGCTTGGGGTGTCAGACCAGGTTCAAAACGAGACTCGCCCACCTCAAAACTTACCCCTGCACCAAAATCATCGCTACCAGTAAACTGTTGGAGAATTTCTGCACCCGCAGCACTGAAAGTACTATGACCAGATACATATTCAGCAAAAGGAGGAGAAGGGTCGCTACCAGGAGTTTGATAGGTGAGAAAATCTGTTGCCAAAATCGTTTGAGTTCCTTCTGCTGGCCCTGCCCAAGCATCAATGGCAAAACCACCAAGCTCTGGATTAAACTCTCCTATTAAACCCAGTTCCCCTAATTCCCGTACTGTGCGCACAGGTCGAGCATAATCATAAAAAGTTTTAGATTCCCAAGCAGCAATACCAGCATCAAACACTGCATTACCCATATTAAAGAACAGTTTCACATCCTGGTCTAAAGTATGATTATCCCTAGCAGAAACAAATTGTCCGAAAGTCATCCAAGTTCCAGGAGGGAAGGATGTACCGCCCCCATCTTCCCAAAATTCGGCGATTAATTTTTGTTCGTCTGTGAGGTTAGCACTAAGATCGACAACTCTTTGTGTTTGTTCGATAAATCCTGGATTAATATTGTACCCACAATATCGGGAGTAATTTCAACCACAGACTGGTCCGCTAGAGTAATTGTGCGTGCATTCAAGTCTACCTCACCATCTACCAGTAAAAATGGTTCTGGTGCTTCTGGTCGTATTTCTTCAAGGGATGTGAGGCTAAATGGTGTAACACTTCCCCACTGGGGAGTTAGGAATGTTTGTACTGTTTGTTCTTCACCAGGTAGAGCATCAATGGGAACTCTTTCAGGAGTCCACAGATCGATGTTAATGGGGTCTCCAATAGGATTAACGGATTGATAGCTATTAATATCGGAGTAAGGAGTGCCGTCACCGTTGGGGTCATTTCCTAGTTGGTTGGAGCCATCATTACGACGGAATGTTAATAGTGCTTCGGCGGAGACGTTACCAATACCAGCAGGAGTAGTAGTATCGGTGGTTGTGTTGTTGGGATCGTAGCCCAATTCCGCCATGACTTCATTGAAAATTTCTACTTCGCTAGGGAATAGTTCGGATAGTACCCGGTAAGCAGAAAAACTCATGGCTTCAGTTTTGTTGGCATCAGTGTTTTCTGATTGGGGGCGTTGAAGGCTATCCTCTAATTGAGTTGATGTTGCTAATGAGTCATAGGCGCTCCAAGCGTCATAGGTGGCTGTGTGTAGGATGCCATAAGCACGGGAGGCAATAGTCGGACCGGGGGCAGTGTTGATGACTGCTTGTTGTACTGCTCTATCCCACAGTACGGAAATGCTTGGTGTAGCGTCTTCTACTGTGACGAGTTGAGTGTCAGGGTTGAGGATGAGATTGATGTTGTTGTTAGTATTTGGAGATGTAGAAGATGTAGAATTCATAATATTATTTAATATTATTTAATTAATAGAGATAACCAATAATTTTTAAGCTACTAAGTAGGTAGGCATAAATAAAGGTTAAAATAAAAAATATGAAAAAGAACCTATAACCTAGTTCTCAATAGGTTTTCACTGTTTTGAATTTTTATTGCTATTTTACTCAGGACTTACGCACAGGCACTATTTATAGAGTATAAAGACTATTGGACAATAGTTTCGAGCGCTATATATAGCGTATCTGCGTAAGTCCTATTACTGATAATTAGGGTTTGCTGAAAAAGTCTGATGGTGATGATAGGCAACAGGGAACAGCTCCGAAAAGCAACAGTTTAGACTATCTGCTACGGCTAAATTTTCGGCATTGTCAAGGGAAAAATATTAGTATTTTGAGACTAAAAGAGCCAAAAACCTTGCACTTTTTCAGAAGAAAAAGCCCTGGAAGCCTTTACAGGTATTGATTACAATTTTATTTTCCAGCAAGCCCTAATTAGGCCTACCTACTTATTATGTTTGTTTTGAGCAGTAAGAACTTGCAGTCATTTTCTGATTACTTGCTACCTATTTACTATATACAATTTTTGTATCAATGAGAACAGTATAATTATGGATTTATCGAAAATTTATATTTCGATAAATTATCTCAAATTAATAGTGATAATACTGATAATATAGCAATGAGCGCTCAGGTATTTACAATGTCCAACTCAAAGTGCAGTAAGCTAAAAGGTGTACAAAAAATAATGTGTAAATAGGGCTTGCTGATTAAATCAGGACTTACGCAAAGGCACTATATAAGGGGTATCGCTCAGTTACGAAGTGCGCTAACACACCCTACTGGACTGTTTCATCTTAAATGTTGCATTAGAAAATGGGGTGATGGGGGGATGGGGTGATGGGGGGATGGGGTGACGAAAAAAGCTAATGCACTATTTTAGGTGAAACAATCCACTACCAATAGCGTTCATGCGTAAGTCCTATAAATCTCAAAGCATTGACTGATATTGGTTGTAGTATTTTTTGATCTAAAAAAGTGTCAGCTTTTCAGTGGAAAAAGCTCATGCATGCTAGTATTTTTGGAGGATTATGGCAGACAAATCAAGGGACAATTTTTCCGACTACCTCCTCGCTCGTACCCATTTCTCCTGTCTCCTGTCTCCAGTATAGCTGTCTCCTACCCTCACCCATAAGACTTTTTCAGCAAACCCTAAATATGCCAGCGCACATTGCTATAATGAGCCAGATTTTAGAGATAGTGACATCAATTACAGCACTTTTTAGGATAGTGAGGTACGCTTTTAAGGCTAATCTTTTTTCCCTACTCCCACTCCCTACTCCCTACTCCCCATCTCCCCATCCCCCATCTAATTACACCGATGCTACCGGATTTGATATAACTCCCCTAGCTCCTGAATTGCAGGATTGCTGTTTGCGCAGCATGACCTAGGAAATTCTGACTCCTACCCTCACACATAAGACTTTTTCAGTAAACCCTAAATATACCAGCGCTCATTGCTATATATATTTTTTAATTTATTCCCGCACTCCCCACACCTTCCACGCTCCCTACACTCATAAATTCTTTCCCCCTGCTCTGTAGGGACGTTGCATGCAACGTCCCTACAAACTCCCTACTCCCTCTTTTTCGGAGAGGTCTAATTAACCAATATTTCCTTCTGCCTCCAGCATAGCTGCCTTCTGCCTTCCTTGATCATGTCCGGATAATAGCGCGATCAAAAACATTCTACCTTTTAACCAATATTTTCTTCTGCCTTCTGCCTCCAGCATAGCTGCCTTCTGCCTCCAGCATAGCTGCCTTCCTTAGTATGCACTTGCAGAAAATTTGTTAACTCACAAGACTAGAAGTAACAGCCATTTTCTGAGTATGTTCGTGGAGATATTCCAAAAATGCTTGAGCTACTACCGATAATTGTTTGCCAGCTAGATAAGATACATACCACTGTCGCTTAATTGGAAAATTTTGAACATCTAGGGTAGTGAGTTCCCACTCAGAACTTTCGCAGTAGAGAGTATGTTTTGACAAAATAGAAATTCCTAACCCTCCAGCGATCGCTTGTTTAATAGCCTCATTACTACCAAGTTCTAGGCGCACTTTCACAGAAATTTTGTGCTTGGTAAATAGTTTTTGCACCGCCTGGCGAGTACCAGAACCCGATTCTCGCATAATAAAAGCTTCATTATTGAGACGTTTAATCGGAATATTTCTCTGGCCTGCCAAAGGATGATTTTTGTTCGCTACTAAAACTAGGGGATTATCCATCAAAGCTTCACTACATAGAGGTATATCTTCAGGAGGTTGACTAGATATATATAGATCGTCTTGGTTTTCCAACATTCGTCTAGTGATGTTTTGGTGGTTTGTCACTTCCAGAGAAATATCTACACCTGGATACTCTTGGCAGAAATAACCCAAGATTCTGGGTACAAAATATTTAGCAGTTGTAACTACTGCCAAACGTAATCGCCCTTGTTTAGTCCCCTTAATATCAGCTACCGTCATCTCAAAGCGATCGAGCTGTTCAAAAACTTCCTGACAAGTGGCAAATAATTCTCTACCAACATCTGTTAAATAAAGCTGCTTGCCAATTTGCTCAAACAAAGGCATACCGACTGCCTGGCCCAGTTGCTTTACCTGAGCAGAGACAGTGGGTTGAGTAATAAATAACTCTTCAGCAGCCTTAGTAAAACTACCATGACGGGCCACTGTTTGAAAGACTCTCAACTGATGTAAGGTTGCCTGAATCAAAGTCTATTCCTCACTAAATAAATATATAAGAAAAATAAAGAAAATCTTAAGACTGCTATAAGCAATTACAAACTATCAAGTATTGCATTCTTAATTGATTTCTATAATAATCTTGACATAGACAATAGTCAATGGTTAATATAGATTCCATTGAGTTAATTAAATAAAAAAAAGAAAAACTTATAAATCTTTATGGCTTTTGCTACACAAGTTTTCAACAAGATAAATTTTAGGAATATCAAGGGCGATATGTTCGGCGGTTTGACTGCTGCTGTCATCGCCCTCCCTATGGCACTCGCCTTCGGTGTCGCCTCCGGTGCCGGAGCTGCTGCTGGTTTGTATGGCGCTGTATTAGTAGGTTTGTTTGCAGCACTATTTGGTGGTACTCCCACCCTGATTTCTGAGCCTACCGGACCGATGACTGTGGTAGCCACTGCAGTGATTGCTAACTTAACTGCTTCCCACCCAGAAAACGGTATGGCAATGGCTTTCACCGTAGTCATGATGGCCGGAGTACTCCAAATTGCTTTTGGTTTATTGCGATTTGGTAAATACATTACCATGATGCCTTACAACGTGATTTCTGGTTTCATGTCAGGCATTGGTTTAATCCTGATTATCTTGCAAATTGGTCCGTTTCTAGGGCAAGCTAGCCCCAAAGGTGGTGTAGTTGGAACCCTTCAGAACATACCTAACCTTTTAACAAATATTAATCCTATAGAGACAGGTTTAGCAGCTCTGACAGTAGCTATACTTTTTTTGGTGCCTCCTAAAGTCAAGAAATTTGTGCCACCACCATTATTAGCATTGGTAGTAGGAACAGTAGTTTCTATTGTATTTTTCTCAGATGCTGGTATTCGTCGCATCGGTGAAATTCCTACTGGTCTACCTAGCTTACAGTTGCCTTACTTTACTCCAGATCAACTCAAGTTAATGATAGTTGATGCAGCAGTGTTAGCTATGCTTGGCTGTATTGATGCTTTGTTAACTTCCGTGGTTGCTGACAGTTTGACTCGGACTCAACACAACTCCGACAAAGAATTAATTGGTCAAGGTTTAGGTAACTTGGCTTCAGGATTGTTTGGTGGTCTTCCTGGTGCTGGTGCCACTATGGGTACTGTAGTTAATATTAATACAGGTGCTCGCTCTGCTCTATCTGGTATTACCCGTGCTTTCATTTTAATGATTGTGATTTTGGGAGCTGGTAGTTTAACTGCACAAATTCCTATGGCAGTTTTGGCAGGAATTGCTCTGCAAGTTGGTATTAAGATTATTGACTGGGGTTTCCTCAAGCGTGCTCATAATATCTCTTGGAAATCTGCCATTATTATGTACGCTGTGATCGGTCTAACTGTATTTGTTGACCTAATTGCTGCTGTAGGTATTGGGGTGTTTGTTGCTAATGTTCTCACTATTGATCGCCTAACTCAACTTAAATCTGAGGACGTTAAAGCAATCACTGATGCTGATGATGCAATTATCTTAGACAATGATGAGAAAGAATTACTAGACCGTGCTGAGGGTCGAATTTTATTATTCCATCTGAGTGGTCCGATGATTTTCGGTGTTTCCAAAGCTATCTCTCGCCAGCATACACTTCTGAACAACTATGAAGTGTTGATTGTAGATTTGAGCGAAGTACCTCACATGGGTGTAACTTCTGCTCTAGCAATAGAAAATGCAATTCAGGAAACTGTTGATACCGGTCGTCATGTATTCCTAGTTGGTGCTGCAGGCAGCGTCAAACGACGTTTAGAAAAACTGGGAGTTTTAGAGATTGTACCTCCACAAAATATGTTGGTGGATCGCAAACAAGCATTAGTCAATGCTGTTGCCTTGGTTACTTCTGATGTTAATATGAATTCTGCAAATTCTAAGGTAACTAACGAAACTCCACCCAGTTTTGATAATCTGCAAATTGGTAAAAAATCTTAATTAAGAAGGAAGAAGGCAGAAGGCAGAAGTGAAAGAAAGGTTTAAAGGGATAAGGTTTTTTTATCGCTGATTATCTGAACATAACATAATTCACCAACTTCACTTCGTTCAATGATTTGATTTGCAGACCAAGGAAAATCAGTTAATATTAACTCTCAAAAAGCCGGATGAGGAAAAACTCTCCGGCTTCTGCTATTTATCGGGGGAAGGCATAAGGCTTCAGTAGTTATATCATGTCCGGTTGAATAATTAGACTTTGGTGGAAGGAAGGCAGGAGGCAGGAGGCAGGAGGCAGAAGGTTTTCTCCCATTGTCACCTTAATTTTATACACCCTCCGATGCTACCGGACATGATATTAGCCCTCTGCTGCGACTAAAGGGAGCAAGGGTTTGCTAAAATAGAATAGGGTAAAAAGGTAGAAATTTGTTTGCTCCCCATCTCCCCATCTCCCCATCTCCCCATCTCCCCATCTCCCCATCTCCCCATCTCCCCATCTCCCCATCTCCCCATCCCCAACTTATCCTCCAACAGGTTCAAGCCGAATTAATTGTCCGTTAGGTTGATCGGTGAGAACATACAATAGTCCATCAGGTCCTTGTCGTACATCCCGTACTCTCTGACCGATAGAAATAGATTCCTGAGTGACAACATTACCCGCA
>NZ_JAAHHG010000463.1 GCF_010692555.1 Okeania sp. SIO3B5
TCCTACCGGAGGAACTGCGGACTTCAGCTATCAGAAGAGTGCTTTTAGTTTAGTAGAAAAGCAATATTTAATTGTCTTACGACAAAAGTTGCCTCCTTTGCCCTTAAAGTCTATTTTAATTTAAACACTGTCCTTAAAAGAAACACTCTTGTTGCTGATAGATGACAGCTAATAGCTGAATGCTTACAACGCCCCTACTCCCGACTTTTCCTACTGAGGAATTTTTTTGAATTTATCTAAATCTTATAACTTTTGACTTTTGACTTTTGACTTTTGACTTTTGACTTAAATAAATGGACTTAAAAAATTTAATTCGCGAAATTCCCAATTTTCCCAAATCAGGAATTTTATTTCGAGATATTACTACTCTTCTGAGTGACCCAGAAGGTTTACGTTATACTATTGACATTTTGGCGGAAAAATGCTCAGAATTTCAAGCAAACTATATAGTGGGTATAGAATCCCGGGGCTTTATTTTTGGTGTCCCCTTAGCTTATCAGTTGAATGTGGGTTTTGTACCAGTGCGTAAACCGGGAAAATTACCAGCAGCAGTATATTCAGTTACTTACGATTTAGAGTATGGCCAAGATACGCTGGAAATGCACCAAGATGCCATGGCAGCAGGCAGTAGGGTTTTAGTAATTGATGATTTATTAGCTACAGGTGGTACAGCAGCAGCTACAGCTCAATTAATTGAAAAAGCAGATTGTAATTTAGTAGGGTTTGGCTTTGTTATTGAGTTAAAAGATTTAGGAGGGCGTCAGAAATTGCCTGAAGTGCCAATTATTAGTTTGATTGAATACTAATTTCAGTTATCAGTTATCAGTTATCAGTTATCAGTACTTCCAGAAATAGGCAGAAGGCAAGAAAATCGGAAATTTCTTTTTTTATTCCCTTGAAATTGGAAGTTTGAGACCTTGTTTCTTAGTCGGAATAAACAGGAAGAGTCAGGTTAGGGAGTAGGGAGTAGTTCTAATCTAATGAGGATATCTGAAAAGTTTTTTGATACTTAATTTTGCCCCCCTAGCCCCCCAACTTTGGGGGAAGAGTCAATTTGCTTGCTCTAGTCCCCCAAAATTGGGGGATTTAGGGGGCTTTAATTTAGCAAATGGGACTTCTCAGACAACCTCTAATATCAAATCCGGTTAAACAGCCATAGAATGGTTAAGTCTTTAGAATTCTGAATTCTGAATTCTGAATTTCCTACGGAATGCTCCGCAAACAGAATTCAGGAGAAGAAAGATAAGACAAGATGAGCGTAGTTATGGCAATTGGATAATTTTTTTATGTCCAATTAAGCGGATTTGATATAAGAGGTAATTAGGGCTTGCTGAAAAAGTCTTATGGGTGAGGGTAGGAGACAACCCACCCCTAACCCCTCCCAGGAGGGGAAGACAGGAGACAGGAGACAGGAGAAATGGGTACTTAAAGGAAGTAGGAGTAAGAATTGTAAGAATAATTTTCTCTCCAACTATGCGCCTAAAATACTAACTTTTTGAGCATTAAGAGCTGAAACAGGCGCACTTTTTAAAGGCCCCAAAAAGGCACTTGTCTTTATATGTCAATGCTTTGATATTTAATCAGCAAGCCCTAATTATCAATTATCCATTAATGAACCATTTCTCTATCAATATTTTGCAGCAAAAATTGACGTATTTCATATTAGTTTTGTGGATAGAAAATTGAAGTATAACAAGCTAAAACAACTAATTGCCAGTGAAACTTTTGCTTATGTTTTCAAGAGATTATTGCAAGCAATTTTGACTTTATTTCTGGCCTCTGCTCTTTGTTTTGCCATAATTCAGTTAGCTCCAGGTAGTTATATAGATACTTTAAGTCAAAATCCTCAAATTTCTCAGGATACTATTAAACAACTTGAGCAACAGTTTGGTTTGGATAAGTCGCCTTTAGAACAATATTTACGTTGGCTAACACAAATTATTACCAGTGCCAATTTTGGTAGGAGTTTTGTCTTTCAACAACCAGTGGCAGCTCTATTATGGGAGCGAATACCAGCAACTTTACTTTTGTCTATTTCTTCCTTAATAATGACCTGGGCGATCGCTATTCCTCTTGGTATTATTGCTGGAGTTAATCAAAACCGTTTTTTAGACCGTTTTCTCCAATTAATTAGTTACACTGGTCAAGGTTTTCCTAGTTTTATTACTGCTCTATTATTATTATTTTTAGCTCAAAATCTTTCTCCTTTATTACCAGTAGGAGGAATGCAAAGTATTGATTATGATGAACTATCTTTTGTGGGTAAAATTTTAGATATGGGTTGGCACATGATTTTGCCAACTGTTGCTTTAAGCATTACCAGTTTTGCTGGTTTACAGAGGTTAATGCGGGGACAATTATTAGATGTTTTGCGACAAAATTATATTCAAACTGCAAGAGCTAAAGGTCTTCCAGAAAATCGAGTGATTTATGTTCATGCCTTGAGAAATGCCATTAACCCTTTAATCACATTATTAGGATTTGAATTTGCTAGTTTATTAGGTGGTTCGTTTATAGCTGAATATTTCTTTAATTGGCCTGGTTTAGGAACTTTAATTTTAGAAGCGGTAAGAAATCAGGATTTATATTTAGTTATGGCAAGTTTAATGATGGGTGCTTTGATGTTAATTGTGGGTAATTTATTGGCTGATTTGTTGTTGAAAGCTGTAGATCCTCGGATTAAATTGGAAAATCTGAAGTAAGTTCAAGTAAAATTAATTATACATTCTATTAACTTCCCGTGTCCTCTTTCCTGTTCCCTGTTCCCTCTCTCAGCTAGGAAATTCCTCATAAAAAATGGTATCAAACCTATTCATTCTGACTCTTGATTTTTGTCTCCTGACTCCTAAGCAGTAACCTAAATATCTGTAGCAAAGATTTATCAAATATTATGACAGAAACAATACAAGCAGAACGAGTTACGCTTTATGATTTGATAGATAAATTTAATTTTAAATTGAGTGAAAATCCTGCTTTTTTTAGGGAATGGCAAGATGATTTACCAGAGATTAATGAAAGGGAAAAACAACAATTGCATCGGGTTAAAAATAATTATTTTAATTTAGCGATGCGTCCCATGGTAGAAGATATGGTTAAAATGGTGGTAGTGTCTCCTTTGTTAGATTTAGCAGGGTTTTATTTACCTCCTTTTTATAACACTGCCGAGAGTTCTATAGAGATTGAAGAGAAGGATAAAGGGTTAATTATTCGGGGTAGAATTGATGTTTTGGTATTACAAGACCGCTTCTGGGTTTTGGTTATTGAGTCTAAGCGATCGGGGTTTTCTTTAGAGGTAGGTATTCCTCAATGTTTAGCTTATATGTTGGGAAGTCCTCATGCAGATAAGTCTTTGTTTGGACTGGTGACTAATGGCAGTAATTTTATCTTTTTAAAGTTGGTAAAAGGGGAACAGTTTGAGTATGCTTTGTCTGATGAATTTAGCTTAAGACGAGGGGATGATTTAGTGACGGTTTTGGCTATTTTAAAGGGGTTGAAAAGAGAGGTTTTAAGTTAGCATTCAGCCATCAGCCATCAGCTATTAGCTTTATTACCTTATCAAAAAGGAGAAAAAAGCAATTGATAAATTTCACAGAATTAAAAGTATACAGAAGTTATTTTTGTAACGGGGATTTGAAAGCCTCCAAAAATATTTCGCCTTAAAAGGCGGGGTTGCGCGACCCAATTATTTTGAGAAATTTGTTGCAGCAAAGGAGAGGTAATTGTTAATTATTAATTATTAATTATTAATTGTTGAAAACAATCATAACCACCCTTTAGCCTTCAAATGCTGAATGTATTCCTGCAATTATGCCACATCATAATGAATACAAATATCACGCTCTGCCATCAACTTTTGAAAACTAATCTGCGACATATTTAATAATTCTGCTGCTTTTCCCAAGCTAATTTTTTCCTGCTGAAAGAGTAACAAAACAATCTCAATTAACAGTTCATTTTCTGATAACACAACTAGCTTTTATAATTTCATCAGGAATAATCAAAACCACCTTTTTAACCTACATTCCGCACGACAAAACGTAGCATAAAAATAAAAGTCAAAAGTCAAAAGTCATATCAAATCCGGTAGCATCGGTGTAATAAGATAGTGAATTCAGAATCCAGAATCCAGAATTCAGAATCCAGAATTTAGAATCCAGAATTTAGAATCCAGAATTTAGAAGGGAAGAGAACTCAGAACTATTTCCACTCTGGGTGAAGATGGAATATTTTTTTATACCGAATTAAACGGATTTGATATCAAAAGTCATGCATTCAAAAGTCATGCATTAAGAAATAAAGAAGTAAGAAGTAAGAAGAAAATTATAGTGGTCAATAGGAGTCAATAATTTAGTAAGTATTTATACTTAATACTTAACTGAGAATTTGACTTTTGAGAAGTAATTTATACAGTATAAATATTTACCAAGAATAGAAAATATATACTACTTTTAATACTACAAAATGACGTGCGGAATGTGGGTTTTAATATTCTTTATGAATAGGAAAACTATCTCTAATTAGGGCTTGCTGATTAAATATTAAAGCATTGACTGATATTGGTTTCAGCCTTTTTTGTCGAAAAAAGTACAAGCTTTTCGGTTTAAAAAGTTCATGAATGCTAGTATTTTGGGACGATTATGGCAGAACAATCTTGGGACGATTCTTCTGACTACTTCTTCTATAATTCCCATTTCTCCTGAATTCACCGATTCTGGATTCTGGCTCCTACCCTTACCAAAAAACTTTCCATACGCAAACCCTAATTATTAATAATTAATTATTAATTATCAATTATTAATTATTAATTATTAATTATCTATTACTTTATAAATTGTATTAATTACAATAAAATATGGTTTTCCTATGGAAATAAGTTCTAAAAATTCATCGATCATACTTGTTTTATTAGTATTTGAAAATTACATTAAAGTTCTATCCTAACTAACTCCTGAAAGTAAGAATTTAATTTCTGACTTCTGACTTCTGACTTCCAACTTCTAACTTCGTTACTCCCCTACAACTTTTTTCATATAATTCCCCCATAACTGAGCCGCTTGTCCGCTATTGCTATAAGTAGGAGAATTATCATCATTTCCTAACCAAATACCTGTCACCATACTTTTGTTAGGAATATAACCAACAAACCATAAATCTACTCCTCTATTAGTTGTACCCGTTTTACCAGCTTCATCTAATCCTACATAAGCTCCACTACCAGTACCATTTTGCACTACTCCTTGGAGCATTTGAGTCATGGTATCTGCTATTTGTGGTTTTAATATTTGGCGGTTAGCTTCATCCTTTTTAGAGGTTTCACACTTTGGATCTGAATTATAGGAATAAATACAACGACAAGTGTAGATATTATCGCGATCGCTACAGTCGCTACTATCAATAATCTTTCTAATGGTATGAGGGCGGTTTCCTACTCCACGGTTAGCGATCGCTCCATAAGCGCCAGTTATTTCTAAGACGTTAACTTCATTTTGACCTAATATTAATCCTGGTACAGCATCTAACTTAGATTTAATCCCTAAACGCTTTGCCATCCTGACGACATTACCTAAACCCACTTGTTGAGCAACTCGCAAAGCTACCACATTTTCAGAAAGTGCTATTCCAGTGTACATATTTGTATTGCCGCCACTGCGTTGACAACCTCCGTA
The DNA here is from genome assembly GCF_010692555.1 of Okeania sp. SIO3B5. Taxonomy (GTDB): domain Bacteria; phylum Cyanobacteriota; class Cyanobacteriia; order Cyanobacteriales; family Microcoleaceae; genus Okeania. The sequence goes on from NZ_JAAHHG010000463.1 coordinate 5,667, forward strand.
AGTTTGCCCCATCCATCTCATGGAACTACAAGAATATATTTTTGTTGGTGGTATCCCTCTTTCCAAAGCAGCAGTATAGGCAAAGACTTTAAAAGTAGATCCTGGTTGACGTTGTGCTTGAGTCGCCCGGTTAAACTGACTCTGTTGATAATCTGCACCTCCAGTCAAGGCAATGACTTCTCCATTTTTAGAGTCTATTGTGACTATAGCGCCTTGAGAAAAATTAGCATAAGAACCAGCATTGTTAATTGCATCTTTCAAACTTATTTCTGCTTTAGTTTGAATTTCAGGATTTAAAGCTGTTTGAACAATCAAATTTCCTTCTCTAGCGAACTTTTCTCCTAATAACTCTTCCAGTTCACTAAATACATAACTATAATAATAAGGTGCTATTGTACCTTGAAAAATTTGTATAGCTTTAGGATTAATGTCTACCCGCGAGCGTCTAGCTCTATCTGCTTCTTGTTGGTCAATCATCCCCAAACTGAGCATTCGATAAATTACTCTATCTCTTTTTTCTATAGCTAATTGATAATTTTCTACGGGATTAAAAGTATTAGGTGCTGGTAAAATTCCTACTAATGTTGCTGCTTCTGATAAAGTTAAATCTTGAGCGCTTTTACCAAAATAAAATCTAGAGGCATCTTCAAACCCGTATAAATCTAACCCTAAATAAACCTTATTCAGATAATTTAATAATACATCATTCTTACTATAAAAAGCCTCTATTTTTAAAGATACTATTGCCTCTCGTACTTTCCTACCCAGAGAATCTTCTGTACCTACATAGCCACGAAATATACTTCTTGCTAATTGTTGAGTTACTGTACTTCCTCCTTGGCTAATACCATCTGCCCTCAAATTTGTCAATACTGCTCTGATAATTCCGATGGGGTCTACGCCAAAATGCCAATAAAAGCGACTATCCTCAGAAGCAATAACTGCATCAGGTAAATATTTAGAGAATTTAGATATGCGTCCTAATTCATAATGGGCATTTCTGTAGGTGGGACGTAGAGGAGTTTGTCCATCACGAGCATAGACAACTACTGGGCCAGTAATTGGATTAGGTAAAGGGTCCACCTGAAATTTTGTCCATTCAAGTAGAATCATTAAACTGATTAAAGCGGTTAATCCAGAAAGGCCGAAGACAGTATAACGAAATGCTTGAAAATACCAGGCAGGAGGGTCTACATACCGAACTTTAACAGTATCAGCTAATGCTGGTGGTCCTAAAGTTAGAACATCGCCATGACGTAGAGACAGACGAAAAACTTGTTTTTTCCCATTGTAGATACCATTAGCAGAATTCTCGTCTTTAACTACATAAGGAGCTTTAGATTTATTAGTATTTTTGGAGACAGACAGATGAATTTTACTAATCAGGGGATTACGAATGACAATATCACAAGCTTGGGAAGAGCGGCCTAGTAAATAGCGATCGCCCAAAAGAGGATATTTTTTAGCTGGAGTATTCTCTGTTTCCTGTATCCAGAGTTCGGGTACTTTAGCATTAGGTCTCAGTGCTAGTCGGGAAAAGTTAACATTGGCATGAATAGTTTGAACCATCTGGGTAATATTACCCAAGAGAGTTTGAGAGTTACGAGGAGGTCGTGGATAATTCATCGTAAAATTTCGGTAAGTGGGAAACCACCGTCTTTTAAGCGGTGGATGGAAACGACTCGACGGATTTTAATCCGTAGTCAAAAAATGTGTTATAATTAACCTTAAACTTAAAAAGTAGCCTCAATGGTCTTTTGGCCGGAGAGAGTAGTGGCAATTGACACTGCCTAGTGGACTGCTGCTGTATACGTACTACGGTACGGTACTGGCAATGTGGTTGTTGCGAGCAATGTGAAAATCGAGGTTTTAACCCGATTTACAACTCCTCTGAAGAATCCACGCGGATTTATCCCGTGGAGTGTCAAAACTGGAAGGAACAGGGAACAGAGAGTTAACGAAGTCAAAGGTCAAAAGTCAAAAGTCAGAAGTTAGAAGTTATTTTTGTAACGAGAATGCGTGAGCAACCCTCCAAAAATATTTCGCCTTAAAAGGCAGAGTTCTAGACCCAATTCTTTTGGTAGAAAAGCGTTTCCTGACAAAATGCTCTGCAAACAGATACTTAGCTCTTAGAAAAAATCTACTCAACACGAGTAATTGTATCCATCTCCTCTGTGAATGGATTGGATATGATTTCGAGATACAGACAAGATTTTATCCCCATGTCGGATATCAAAATTACCTTTACTTCTGACAGTTTTAATCCTGACTCCTTT
>NZ_JAAHHG010000464.1 GCF_010692555.1 Okeania sp. SIO3B5
TTAAAGGTCCCGCGTGGAATTTTGATCAAAAGCGTGGTAGAAAAATTTTCTACCGCATTGGGAGATACCCCCTCAGCAGGTTGATCTTGCTGTGCATTGTTAACAAATGTTAGCAAAATAGTATCGGAGCTTATACCATTTCTCTGTAACAATGCGCTTAATAATTCTTAACATTCTTACCCAGGCTTGAACTTTACTGATAGTTGTTATCTTTTATTAAGCGCAGTTTCATAGAGAATTGGTATTACCGAAAAATTGGGTTTAAAGCCTCGCCCTTCTAGGGCGATTTTTAGCAGTAGACATATCCAGAAAAGAGGGAGTAGGGGTTAGGGAGTAGGGAACCCACCCCTCGCCCCTCCCCCGACCGTGGAGGGGAAAGAAATAAATTATTCAGCAGTAAAAATTAGTGTCCCTTTTGCAGCTTCTAAACTATCACCAATTTTTTGCCCATCGTGAAAAGCAGCCAAAATGACATCGCAAGTTTTTCCCCAAGCTATTATACCGTTGGCATCAATAGCGATCGCTCCTAAGTCCCTCTGATGTTCGTGTGCTTCAGCAAATGAACGTTCAAAAGCTGCTTTGAGGGAAAAACCATCTGTTACCCGAATCACAATTTTGGCAGCCAAACATTCATCAATAATATCTTCTCCAATACCTGTACAACTAACTCCAGCACTGCCAGTGGCGTAATTTCCGGCGGGCATGGCCGAATCACTTACACGACCAATCTTTTCAAAACCTTTCCCACCAGTAGAGGTACCCGCAGCTAATCTTCCTTCTTTATCTAAGACTACCACTCCGATAGTGCCAGTGCCTGGAGATTCTGCTACAACATTTGCCATCTTTCTACTAAAATCTTGTTTGCGGTCTTCTAGCCATTCGTTTAATCGTTTATCTGTGAGGGGGTTGTAAACGGGCATTTGTAGTTCCCGCACAAATTCGGCTGCTCCATTGTCTGATAATACGCGATCGGGCGATGTTTGCAGTGCTTTGGCCAACTCAATGGGGTTTTTAATCCGGGAGACATTGATCGCCCCACTAAACCGATTATTTAAACCATCCATCAAGGAAGCACTCATCCGAATTTGGCCATCAGATTGTAGGACTGAACCAGTCCCAGCATTAAATATGGGGTCATCTTCTAATAGTTGACAACCACGGACAACTACATCAATGGCTTTTGTGTCACTCAGAAGCAAGTTATGTAATTCATCTACTATTCTATGGAGAGATTTACGAACTGTTTCTAATCCTCCTTTTTCTTCAATGGAACTACCTGCACCGCCGTGAATAATTAGTTTTGGTTGCATTTTTTTGTGGTTAACTACAGAATCATTAAATTTAGGTATTAGGCTATATGTCAATTTGTTTGTCAATTTTTGACTTACGTCGCCGACATCTTTCAGAGCAATATTTGACTTCATCCCAACATTCAGCCCATTTTTTTCGCCAGGTAAAAGGGCGATTACATACGGGGCATATTTTACTTGGTAAGTCAGATTTAGATTTAGCCTTTCCCATGATATGATATTGAGTTTGTATAGCAATAAATAGTGACTGTTTCAGCTAAGAAAAAAGCATTGTTTAGATTAACTTTTCTAGTTTTTTGCTGTTCTGACTTTTGCTTTTTTACTATACCTATTAATTATTGTACCGAAAAAAGATGATTTTTAGAATTTAAAATTTATCTAATTACTTTAAAATTATAGATTTTCTCAAGTTACTGAGATCCAGTAGAAACATTCAGCTATCAGCTATTAATTCATTGCCTCGATCGCAGGAATTAGTATTGAGAGATTTAAAAAGAATTCAAAGTATTGAAAAAAAACTAACCTTGACTTTAGCAGTGTATATTCATTATTTATTAAACAGCTAAAAGTTGACTGCGAGCTAGCTGAATGCTTATGGTATAGTTGTTTTTCTTTTTTTATACTCCCTACCCCTTAAAATTACGAATTTTGTACTTCACGCTTCTTGGGAATTGCTATATCAAATTTAGACTCCAAACTATAAACTATTTTTCGTTCTACTAAGAGGAATATACATAAGCATTCAGTAGTCAGCTATCACTTATCAGTTATTAACTTATTATATTAGAAGCAGAATTCAAAATTATGTTTATGCAGCATTCCGTAGGAAATAAAAACACTAGCTAATCTTAGTAAGTTATTACGTTCATGCATCTGTCTACGCAACATTCCGCAGGAAATGTTTATGAATATACAGCCAAAAATTGTAAATTTTAGATATTTTTTCTTGTTGATTAATTGATTCAAAAATGAAGACTCGTAAAAACTTATTGACAAATATTTTTCCTTATGTATTGCTTTTGATTATGACAGCGATCGCTCTTTATTTTACGAGACCAGTTTCTTTACAAATTCGCTGGAATGATGAAACGCTTTACTATACTGTGGCTCAAAATATTGTGCGTAATTTTGATTTTAATAGTCATCATTATTTAGCTAGTAGTATTATCGAAAAAGGTTATCCTACTAAGGATACTCATTTGCCTGGTTATCCTTTAATTTTAGCTATTGGTTTTTTGATTGGTGGTATTAATGAAAGAACACCGTTTTTTGTAAATTATTTGCTACTGATGATAACTATGTTTCTCATCTTTATGGTTGGCAAAAATATATTTAATCAATGGGTTGGTTTTGCTGCTGCTTTGATTTACTTGATTTATCCTTACACTCTAGTTTTGACTCATTCGGTAATGACTGAAATATCTGCTTCTGCTGTAATTATGGTAGGTGTAGCTCTATTATTTCTACAAAAAGAGGGTTGGTTAAAAGGTATATTTTTAAGTTTAGTAATAGCTTTGGTGTATCTAATCAAACCTTTTCTTTTAACCTTACTTCCTGCTAGTATTACTGTTTTATGGATAAATAAAAATCAATATTACAAACAAACTTTATTGAGTTTATTATTTTCTTTGACATTATTATTAGTTGCTGTGTTAATTCCCCTTTCCCAGAATCAAGAAATTTATCCTTATGCAGCAACAAGAATTTTATCTCAATCTAGTTTGACGAATATGCTCGGAATGATGGGCGAAAATTTTTTATTCAATTGTAGTCTCATCATTAACTTTAAAAAGTTTCCAGTTTATACAACAATTACTCTATCAATGTTGCTGCTATGGAGTATTTCTTTAGCTGTATTTATTACCAGAATAGATCGAGATAAATTTACATCTTTTGAAGCTTATAGAAATTTATATATTTTTAGCCTAATTAGTTTTATGCCTGCTTTATTAGCAGTTTTTTTACTTTATCAATATATTGATATGGGGATTCGAGGATTGGCAGTTTTTTCTCCATTAATGGCAATATTATCAGTGGCAAGTTTATGGTTATCAGGAAAGGCAGAAGGCAGGAGGCAGGAGGCAGAAGGGAATTCTGATTCCTGCCCTGTACCCTCTGCATTCTCTCTTAGTTCATTAATTTCACAATTACCAACTAAAAAGATATTTGCTATAGGATTAGGAATTTTGGTGTGTTTAAGTTATTCAAATTTTGTCACATTTCACAAATTAAAAAATCTGCAACGACGACAGTCTGAACGTTTATATACTTATAGTTATCGGATGCAAAAAGTTATATCAAAATTGCAAATTCAACCACAAGTAGTAATATCAGAAAAAAACTTTTATCTAGCGATCGCGAATTATCCAACTCAAGTCATTTGGCAATTACCCCAAACATTACATGAATTACGAGAAGTAGAAAAAAAAGTGAGAATAGAATTGATAGAATTAAAAGATTCTGACCCAATTTTTCAAGAAAATTTGCAAGTTTATAATAATGTAAATCTATTAGATAATCGCTATATATTGCAATACCAAGACCGAAATTTTTATTACTATTTAAAACTGAGTCATTCAAGAATTTAGAATTTAGAATTTAGAATTTAGAATTACCTCTCCTTTAAAACGGATAGGATTGACTCAAAGGAAATTTTTTCTTTTTATCCCCTTAAAAGGAGAGGCTTTATACCACAATTTTTCGGTAATATCAATTATATAAAATAGCGAGGCTTGAATCCTAATTTTTCTGTCAGTATAAATTCACTCTTTTTATCTCTAGCTTCTTCCCTTTTACTGAATTTTAACCAGGGTGCATCTCATAGCAAGCAAAAATACTTTTTTCCTATATATTCCCTATTCCCTATTCTCTATTCTCTTTTGCCTTTCGGATCTGTTGCCTTTCGGAGCTGTTGCCTAAAAGCGATAAATTTTTGGCTTTATTCAAAAAAGATATTTGCTATGGAATTAGGAATTTTGGTGTGTTTAAGTTATTCAAATTTTGTCACATTTCACAAATTAAAAAATCTGCAACGACGACAGTCTGAACATTTATATACTTATAGTTCCCGGGTGCAAAAAGTTATATCAAAATTGCAAATTAAACCACAAGTAGTAATATCAGAAAAAAACTTTTATCTGGCGATCGCTAATTATCCAACTCAAGTAATTTGGCAATTACCTCAAACATTACATGAATTACGAGAAGTAGAAAAAAAAGTGAGAATAGAGTTGATAGAACTAAAAGATTCTGACCCAATTTTTCAAGAAAATTTACAATTTTATAATAATGTAAACCTATTAGATAACCGTTACATATTACGATACCAAAACAGAAACTTTTATTACTATTTAAGATTTGGTAAGTAATATACATCAGATAAAATGATGTGATAAATATGGCAGTATATTTTGTCAGTTATTCGCTGTTTTTTCAGACAAAATAAAATTCTTATAGTAATTCCCAAAAAGCGTGAAGTACGGGCATTCGTTTGTTGCGCTGGAGTAGGGAATAGGTAGGGACGTTATATGCAAAATCCATACAGAGTAGTAATTTGGGAAACAGAGAATAGCGGTGCGACCTCCGCATGGTGCGACAGATGCACCTGGTAGCACACCAATAGAGAAAAGAAGAAAAACAACTGTATCTCACGCTTTTTGAGAAACCTTATATAGAAAAAAATTTATATAAATTCCTCTCTTAATAAATTATGGCTCCTAGCATCCCAATAGAAACTAAACTAGGGCGTTGCTGAATGAAGCTATGAAACTTACAGCAGATTTGATAGATTTTTGTTAATAATTTTAGTAGACAATTTATATAGAAAATCTGTCCTTATATCTTTCAGTTTGACATATTTGCACAGCATTCTGTAGGAAAGTTTGGCTATTCTAAACCTGGCTTTTTCATATCGTTTTGTTTGGATAGCATGACCAAGGAAATCTTGAGTTGTCTTAGATAATAACTTACTTAACTTTCGATAGCAAAGCTCCTCTATATGCGGAGCATTTTGTAGGAAAAAATGTTAATTATTATACCAAAATTTAAATAAGAATGGTACAAAAAAAACAGAAAATTATGCTTACAAAGAACTTCTCCAATATTATAAGTTACTACCTATTTTGGCAGTTTAATGACTCTATCTTTCATCTTGCCTTTTAGTTGATTTAAAAAAGTTTTTATATGTCTGATTTAAATCGTGCAATGACTGTTGTAATGGTATGTTATAAGCTTCTGAAAACTCCTCTCTCTATGAAGTACTTTAGCTTGATTTATCAACAGTTTTTGTGGCTCATAATTGGTGTCTTTATAGCATTTTTCTAAATTCAAATTACAGATAATGCTTCAATAATAAAATCATATTCAGTAATAGAATCAATGTCTTTTTTACTAAATCCAGCTAATATATTTATCAAGATTTTTCGTGATAAATCAAAAGAATTAAAGACACAATTTTTCAAGATTTTTTTTAATTAGGGTTTGCTGAATAAATCTAAAAGCTTTTACAGATAGAGCTTTTAGCATTTTTAGGTCTGAAATACCTTGGTTTTCAGCTGTTCATGCTCAAAAAGTTACCATTTTAGGCACATCGTTGGGCAAAAAAATTACTTTCCTGTTCCTCTACTCCCCTACTCCCCTACTCCCCCGCTCCCCTACTCCGGAAAAAAGACTTTTTCAGCAAGCCCTAATTATGTCCCAAAATATTTCAATGGGATTAACTTCTGAAAAATAAGGAGATTGAATATAGTAAAATAACATGATCGGGAATAAACAAATCATTTCCTAGATGCTTAAGGCCGTTATCTAGCTGAAGAATGTGTATTTCATCAGGATAAATTTGAGAAAAAATCTCTAAAAATTTTTCAACGCAAGGGGTATCTAATATGAAATACTTTAATGTTTGCTATCAAAGATTCATATCATGTCCGGTAGCATCGGTATTGTATAGAGAAGGTAAGGAAGAAGGAAAAAGGAAGAGGGAAGAAGGCTTAAAAGCTTGAAAAAACGTAAATTTCCTGTAGATATTCACCCTTGGTTTTACACAAACGATACCAGCGGACATGATATCATAGGTAAATTAGGAGATGGGGAGATGGGGAGATTCGTATATTTGCACAATTTTTTGTATTTCATATAAATGACTAAATTCATCAAAAAAGAATCTCCTATTTTTGGTTTAACTAAACTATAAAGCCATAAATCTTCAAATAAGCATTGATATAAACCAATGGATTTAACTCCACAAACAGTAATAACTTTACCTGTAATAGTTTTTAATCCAATTCTAGTTCTCCTACGGATCGATACGATACTTAAATAGGGCTTGCTGATTAAATATCAAAGCATTGAAATATAAAGGCTTTAGTCTTTTTAGGGTCGAAAAAAGTGGCTGGTTTTCGGTGCCTCAGAGCTACAAAAAGTGAGTATTTTAGGCAGACAAGGACAGAAAAATTAAGGGGAAAATATCCAACTATCTCCTCTATAATTCCCATTTATCCTGACTCTTCCCCTTACCAAAAGACTTTTTCAGTAAACCCTAAATATAACTTTCATAATTCTTATCTAAACTAATCATATGATAGGAAATGAATTACTATTTCCATTAATAAAAAGTAGACCTAGAAAAGCGATGCTTAAATCCTATTCTCCTACGGATCGATACGATACTTAAATAGGGCTTGCTGATTAAATATCAAAGCATTGACAGATAAGGGTTATAGCATTTTTTTGTCTCAAAAAGTATCAGCTTTTTGGTGGAAAAAGCTCAAAAAGCTAGTATTTCAGGATGATTATGGTAGAACAATCTTGGGACAATTTTTTGACTACCTTTTCTATAATCCCCATTTCTCCTGACTTCTGACTCCTGACTCCTGACTCCTACCCCTACTAAAAGACTTTTGAGCGCAAACCCTAAATATGCCAGCGCACATTGCTATATAGGAAAAAAGTATTTTTGCAAATATGAGATGCACCCTCTTTTTTTATCCCCTTATACCAAGCGTGATAAATGTTTGCTACAAATAGCTAGGGTATTTATTAGAATTTCCGTTTGTCACCGCGAAGCAAACAGCAATCCTGCAATTCAGAAGTCAGAATTAATAGATTTAATACCAGTTTTCAGGTCGTAAATTCTCTTTTTCTCTTGGTGCGCGTTCCGCAAGCGAGCTGACGTCGTCGCGGGGTTGCACCGCTTTGTCAAAGGGACATTTCCTACAAAATCTTTTTATTGCACTTATTATTCGTAACATTCTTTTTTCACGCTTGGTATTAAAAGGGGAAGCTCCCAGAAGGAGGAGTAGGTAGGGATGTTGCATACAACATATATACAGGGAGAAGTTAACATCATAATAATCAATACTAACTAGCTAATAATTATCACAAAAATGATTTTTATTGCATCATTTACTGAATAATTGAAGTGTTATACCATTTCTCAAAAGTTTTGCTACATTTCCTTGGAAGTAGGGAGTAGGGAGTAGGGAGTAGGGAGTAGGGTTTAAAGGAATAAGATATTTTGGATTAATGCCTATAATCCTTACGAACATTACTGAATCATTAGACATCTCCAGAAAAGAGGGAACAGGGAACAGGGAACAGGGAACCCACCACTCGCCCCTCCCCCTCCCAACACA
>NZ_JAAHHG010000465.1 GCF_010692555.1 Okeania sp. SIO3B5
TAAAAAAACTTTCTCCTTCAACTCCAGTTCTTCTTCTTTCTTCCCTCTTTCCTCCTGACTCCTGACTCCTGACTCCTGACTCCTCCGTAGTTATTTATTTATCACTGTTCAACCGGACATGATATTAGATAATGTAGTTTGAGAGTTTACTAATATTTCTTTTAGTGGTTTGAGATTTAAACTAGGGTTTTGATATTTCTGGATTTCTTGGATATATTGTTGAATTTCTATGGCAGATTTTTTGAGTAATTCTTTCAGATAGCGACTCTGAGCATACGCCCAGAAAATTTTGTGCAGGTAACAAAGTAAACGGAGCAAATCAAAGTTAAATTCTGCTGCTTTTTTGGCTGTTTGTTCGTTGGGATAGAGAGAAATTATCAGATGATTATTTTTCTGGATTTGTTCAATAGTTGGTGGGGTTACTAATGGGGAAAAATCCATGTTTTTTGACATAGTAATGCCGTATTGTCGTAGTTCAAAGATTGTTCCTCCTAACAGTTTTCCTTGACCTTGCAAATCTTTTTCCCAGTCGAAGCCAAGATTTAATTTTTCGCAGCATTGTTTGGCGATTTCTTCTGGGTTTTTGTTATTAGCTAATTCGGCTAAAACTAACCAAGTTTGTCCGAGATTACCTGTTTGAATTTTGCCCGATGAATCTTTGAGTTTGGCTTCGATTTGGTTTTTTAGTTGGGCGATGCTGTTGGTGGGATGACGAGTTTTATTGTTAGGAAAAGAAGCGGCTATTAGTAGTCCATAAGTATCATTGAGTCGGACTGGATAATAATAGCCTTCGTCGGGAATTTCGTCGCGAAAATACTCGATTCTTTGTGTCAAAAGTTCGAGGTATTCGGTTTCTATTACGCTGTCGAGTTTAAATAGGGAATTGTGCAGATGTTCAGGTAATTTGGAGGCAAATATTTTGCGATTATTTTCTAAGTCTTGTTGGCTTTCTCCTAGACCTTCTCGGAGGTCTTCAACAATTAATAATGAATAATTAATAATGAATAATTAATAATGAATAATTAATAATTACCTCTCCTTGAAAAGAAGAGGATTGACTAATAATGAAAATTTTTCTTTATTATCCCCTTAAAAGGGGAGGCTTTAAACCACAATTTTTCGGTAAAGAAATAGAAATAGGTTGGGATAGAGAGTTTCTGGTACTCCAGTTGCTTCATGTAGGTATCCCGAAAGCACGAGGCCATACTGTTTTGTTATTCCATTTTATATTGCTGAGGTCGGCACTACTGAGGTCGGCACTACTGAGGTCGGCACTACTGAGGTCGGCACTACTGAGGTTGGCACTTCTGAGGTCGGCACTACTGAGGTCAGCACTACTGAGGTTGGCACTACTGAGGTCAGCACTACTGAGGTCAGCACTACTGAGGTCAGCACTACTCAGATCAGCAGCTCTGAGGTAGGCACTACTGAGGTAGGCACTACTGAGGTCGGCACCTCTGAGGTCGGCACTACTGAGGTAGGCAGCTCTGAGGTAGGCAGCTCTGAGGTCGGCACTACTGAGGTAGGCACTACTGAGGTAGGCACTTCTGAAGTCGGCACCTCTGAGGTCGGCACCTCTGAGGTCGGTACTTCTGAGGTCGGCACTTCTGAGGTCGGCACTTCTGAGTTCGGTAACCCTGAGATAGGCACCTCTGAGGTCGGTACCTCTGAGGTCGGCACTTCTGAGAAACTTACCTACTATTTCTGCAAAAGCGCCATTCCCAAGACATTGACTATAACCAATAATCCTCAATAGTTTTGTTTGATCAAAATCTTCACTATCAGTCAATAGTTTTGTTTGATCAAAATCTTCACTATCAGTCAATAGTTTTGTTTGATCAAAATCTTCACTATTAGGTTGACCACAAGGATAAAAATGCAACTGTTCCTGCAACTCCTCCTGAGACTGCCCATAACGATGCAACTCAAACAACAAAATCATCACATTCAATCCTGTATAAATATTCACCCGACGTTGCCCAGACTCAATACCCCACTGCTGCAACTGCCCCGCCTTTTTCTGAGGTAAAGTTTCCTTTGTCGGTTCAATAAACTCCCCTTCACTCCAGTCTAGATAAAACCCATGTAACCGCTCAAACAACACCACCAACTCAACCTCACTCTTCACCAACAACGCCATCAAATACTCCACAACTTCCGCTGTCAAACTGCCATAACCAAATAGATCGTAAACCTGCCATTCCAACTCCTTATCAGACACCATATAAGTCTTACGTCGCCTCCCAGTTTTCAGCGTCAAATCTTCCAGACTGTCTGCCATCCGTTTTGCACAGAGAAACTCACCAAAACTCTTGTGAAAAAACTCCACCGAATTTTCCGCCTTTGCTGCCGATTTCAAATAAAAAGCAGCCAAAGCATTTTTCAATCTATCTTCTCGTTCATCTTGCCTAGCTTTTTCAATTAACCCCTGCAACTCCTTATATCCCTGTTTCACCAGTCGGTCTTCAATCATTTTTATAGCAGCATATTCTCTACCAGACTGCACCACACACAAACCCGCTTCTGCCAATAAAATTTCTAAATTTTTTGGGTCTAACTTCGTAATTTCCGGATTAAGATTTCTGCCATCTTCTACTCGCTGTTTTTTCAGCACCCATTCCAACGCCTGCTCATAAATCAAAACTTTAGCCCCAGCAACATCAGCAGTAACAAACATCTCCCCCTGTAAATCCCCATCCCGGTGCATTGCAGCTAGCAAATACAACAAAAGTGGTTCCCGTGCCAACTCCTTAACCTGCACCGGACATTGTTCGCTGTGCAAAAATTCTCGAAACTTTTCTGCTTCCTCCTCCCCCACTACCGTCTGCCACTTTTGAAACCACCCTTGCTGAATCTTATTACCCATCGGCAAAATATTCACTCGCTCCAGATTAGATGGCATCAACCTTTCAATGCCATAAAGTACCAAAGGTCTCCCCGTAATCAACACCCGATGGCTGCGTTCATTATTTTCTGCTGCCTGTTTCTGAAACTGCGCCACCTGGTCTAAAAACACCTTCAACTCATTACTCGCCCCCCGTTCCAACAATAACTCATCAAACCCATCCAGCAAAAATAGAAACCGAGTATTGCGGTCTGTCAACCAACCGCTATCAGTCTTAACAAAATTCCAACCCACAGCATCAGCTAGAGTCTCATCAATATTAGCTGCAAAATTTCTGACATCTCGCAACCGAATCAAAATAGGCGTATAAATAGGATGTAACTCCCGGCGCACCCAATCAGCAAACATCCGGCAAAAAACACTTTTTCCTCTTCCCGGTCCCGCTTGAATAAATAACACCTGTCTGTCTTTGTTTTCATCCAACAAAATTGTTTTTGCCCACTCCTCAATATTCTGAGGTGTTGCTCTTTCTTCAACCGTCCCATCGAAGTTAACAGGTTTCACTTCTAGCGACACATAAATCTGCCAAAAAGTAAAATTTTCATCAAATACTTTTTCCTGTGGTTTAGTAGCGATCGCTTCTTTCAAATACTTATCAATACTGCCATAAGCTTCCAAATCTTGCTGCCAACTATCTCCATAAATTCCGGCTAATTTTTTAGCATCATCTTTCACCTCTACCACTATTTCCTTAATGTAGCGATGGGTACTGCGGGAAATTCTTTCAGTTACAACTTTTGCAGTATTTTCATCTAAATAAGACTTTTTTAGACGTGCTAATAAAATCTCATCAATTTTTTTTCTCAAGGGCGAATCATAAAAACAAATCAAAGTATCCTTAGCATCTCGTTCATTAAAATTAATTTCTTTATCCAATTTATTAATCTGTTTTTTAACTGCTTCCAAAGCTTCAGCTTCTGTCAACTTTTCTTTGATTTCTGGATGTTCTATAAAAAAATTTCTAATACTTTCTAAATAAGCCACCTGAGCCACCAACTGCACCTCATCTTCTAACGTTGGTTCGTGACGAGTTTTTTCAACAATAAAAGAAATAATTCCAGTTGCAATAGGCGAAAAAGGTAAACCTGCCCCGAAAACTTTTCCCAGGGGAAAATTTAACACATCTAAAACAGAATCAATATTTTCAATCAAAGGTTTTAATACCCGAGCATCCTTATTTTCTTGTATTGCTTTTGCTATTTCCAAAACCGCCTTAGCAGACTCTATCCCACTGCCAATAACGGAAAGATTACTAGCGATCGCGCCAACTTCAGATAAACGTTTTAGGTATTCTTCATCTCCATCGGGAAGAGAAACGTTATTGGCTTCTAATAGATCGTTCAAATCTTTGCGAATAGCCGTCTTTTTATTAGCAATAGTTGATTTAGCTTTACCCAACTCTTTTGCTATTTCCTCATCTGGGGTGCTTCGCAGCATCAGACGCAAAATAGTCATATAATCGCCAGTTACTTTCACTCCTCTCAAGCGCAATTTTTCTTCAAGTGTGAGCCAAATCAAATCATTGTTGGCAAAGTTAAACTCAATGTCTGTATCGAGAACTCTCCAGATATTCCGAAATAAACGTCCTGCCATATCTTCAATAAGTAAAAAATCAGTAAAATAGAGGTAAAAATATTTTGACTAGGTCAACCCAGACTTTTATTTTTGGCCTTTCAATGCTCAGACAAAGTGCATCAGCTAATTTATTCTTTTAAATAGACGTTTTTAGGCCATAGCAATATTTCAAACCGATTATTTGGCTATTTTTCATTTCTGGCCCTAGATGGGTTGAAGTAATTTTAGTAATAGTATAGTATTTTATCAGTAAATATCTCAATGAGGTGATTATAATGCCGGGTGTTTTTTCAAAGATACTAGAGCTACTAAGCCAAGCCATCTTGAGTACCGTAGTGAGATTCGTCTTGAAACAGATATGGATAAAATTTGGAGATTCCCATTGGTTAAATCTGAAAGTAGCCTCCTTAAAAAAGAAATTGGAGAACTTCTTGCGTTCTCTGTTCCGAAGATAGATAAGTATTCAGCAAGGAGTAGAAACTATGAAACCTGAAGAAGTAATGAAAAAACTGCTGCGACTTGTTTTTACCGTTGCCGCAACAGTTGTTGAGTTATGGAATTTCCGGAGAATGCCACGTTTTTAGCAGAATGTAGCTTCTCTCTAGAGATAAGGAATGGCCATTTCTTATCTCTAATTTTTAATCCAATATTTAATTATAACTCAGATGTAGCTACTTGTCATGCATTAGAGCAGCAATGAAATCAATAAGGACTAAACTCAAAGTTAATAATAAACAAAAAACCATACTTGCTAAACACGCAGGTATAGCTCGTCATGCTTATAACTGGGGATTAGAAACTTGCATTTCTGAGTACAAAGAGACCAAGAAACGGCCTAGTGCTATCACTTTGCATAAGCGTTTAGTTGCTGAAGTTAAAAGTCAAAATCCCTGGTATTATGAAGTCTCAAAATGTGCCCCTCAACAAGCATTAAGAGATTTAGAAAGGGCATTTAAAAACTTTTTAACTATTCCCAAACGTGGATTTCCTAAGTTTAAGAAAAAGGGGAAAAAAGACAGTTTTTATTTAGAAGGTAGTATTAAAATTATTCAAGGAAATTACATAAAATTACCCAGAATAGGAATAGTAAAAACTTATGAAATCTTACCTTCTTGCAGAGTGAAAAATGTAAGAATATCCAAACGCGCAGGTGATTGGTACATTAGTTTTAAATATGAATGTCAGCCAAAACCTACTCCTAAAAGCGGATGCGACCCCGCGTCGCCGACAGGCGCAAGCGGTCAGACCCCGCGTCGCCGTCAGGCGCAAGGGAATGCTGACCAAGAGAGGGAATGCGCACCAAGCAAACGAGCTATTATCGGTGTAGATGTAGGCATAAATACTCTAGCAACTTGTAGTGATGGAACAATATTTGCCAACGTCAAAGCCTACAGACAAGCTAAAAAACGATTAACTCGTTATCAACGCCGTGTCAACAAAAAAGAGCGAGGCTCCAAAAACAGAGCTAAAGCCGTAAAAAAACTAGCCAAAGCTCACAAAAAAGTAGCTGATATCAGAGCAGACGCACTCCATAAACTCACGACCTGGTTAGCTAAAAACCACAGCAACATAGTGATAGAGGATTTGAATGTGAGTGGTATGCTCAAAAACCACAAGTTGGCAAGTGCCATAGCAGACTGTGGTTTTTATGAGTTTAAGCGTCAGCTATCATACAAGTGTGATTGGTATGGTTCAAAGTTAGTAATAGCTGATAGATTTTATCCAAGTTCTCAATTGTGTTCTCACTGTGGGCAGAAACAGAAAATGCCATTACATAAGAGAACTTATGTTAGCGCAGCTTTGCGTTAGCAAATGCAGCAACTGCGGTTTTACTGCGGACAGAGACTTTAATGCTGCTGTAAATTTGGAAAACTATGTGCATCAGTAGCTTGAGTTCCAAGCGATTTTAAGCCTGCGGAGAAGATAAGTTACAGACTGTGGTCAGTGGTCTTCAGCAAAACAGGAAGCTAGCTCTAAAGCTCATGCAATTTCCAGTATGGGTAAGTTTAGGTAAGTTTAGTAGAACGGCAATACGAACGGGCGATAGAGTTTTACTAACGGTCTTTTTACTATAATAAGCATAAAGAAAAACCAATGTCAGCCAGGGATTTTTTCCATCAAGAAGTTAAAAATGCTCTAATAAAAGATGGATGGTCAATCACCCATGACCCATTATCTATTCGTTTCGGTGGTGTAGATATATCTATTGACCTTGGAGCAGAACAACTTATTGGGGCAGAAAAAGATAATCAAAATATAGCAGTTGAAATTAAGAGTTTCTTACCAAAATCATCAGCTATTTCTGAATTTCATACTGCCTTGGGAAAATTTATTAATTATCGGGCAGCACTAATTCAGTTATCAGTTATCAGTTATCAGTTATCAGTTATCAGTTATCAGTTTCTCTGGCTAAAACTAGAGCCTTGAAATAGCAACATCATCTTGAATTTACTCAATTAATGGTTAATGAAAATCAAGTCAAATTAATTATTTATAACCCAGATAAAGAGGTAATTACAGAATGGAAAAACTAGAAAAATATCGTCATTTAGTCCAGGAATTTTTGTTAGAATATAGCAAAAATAAACCTGCTTATGGAGAAATTGAAGTACAGCCAATTTTCGATACTGTACGAGACAATTATCAAATTGTTTATATTGGTTGGAAAAACGATTATTTGATTCATAGTTGTCCGATTCATATTGATATTAAAGGTGAAAAAATATGGCTCCAGTGGAATGGAACTGAATTGGATATCGCAGAAGAATTAGTAATGAATGGAGTTGCAAAAAAAGATATTGTTTTAGGATTTCATACACCCTTTATGAGAAAGTTTACAGAATATGCTGTGGAATAAGATGGGGTGATGGGGAGGTAGGGTGATGGGGTGATGGGGTGATAGGGTGATGGGGTGATAGGGTGATGGGGTGATGGGGGGATGGGGTGATGGGGTGATGGGGAGATGGGGAGATGGGGAGATGGGGAGATGGGGAGATGGGGAGGTGGGGAGGTGGGGGGATTGAATGTTGAAGTATATATAGAGTTATAAACATAATAAACAAACATATTATTATATATGTAACTGGATTCTATATGACACATCAATTTAAGTTTTTTTCAACAACAATTTATCAACGTTTTTGGTCATTTTCACAATCATCCCTAAAATTTGATTATATTGACTATAAAGTTGTCTTCCTGTTTGTATATCCAAATATTGACATTTAACTGCAAATTTTAGCCAAACTTGACTTTCTGCGGCTTCTGCTTCAGCATCATTCAATCTTAATAAAAATGAACCTTTATAACGCCTTCTCCTCCATGCTTCTGCTAAATTAGCACATACAGAACGGGAAGAACGCCTAATTTGGTCAGTTAAAGAATATGTTTCTTCTTTGGGAAAACTCTTAGAAATTTCAAAAATTTTCATAGCAGTATCAAAAGCAATTTGATACACCTCA
>NZ_JAAHHG010000466.1 GCF_010692555.1 Okeania sp. SIO3B5
GTATAACATCCAACACCTACCATCTAACACCTACCACCTAACACCTAACCACCTAACACCTAACACCTAATACCTAATTTGAATAAAGCCAAAAATTTATCGCTTTTAGGGAATAAGGAATAGGGAGCAGGGAAAAGGAAAAAAAGTATTTTTGCTTGCTATGAGATGCACCCTTTTCATAATTTTGTACCACCTCACATAAAATTTGTATAACATCCAACACCTACCACCTAACACCTAACACCTTTTACTTTAGCTTTGACAAAATTCAACTACTCTCATAAAATAGTTAGGTTTTCCTACTAAAAAACGACAACCTTTACTTAAAAGTTCATCTAAATCTTCCACAGACCTTAGCCAAACCTTCCCATTACTACCAGCAACAGCAATTTTTTTACTATCTGAACTAAAACTAATACTAATTACATTCTCCATAAATTCAAATTGACTAATCTGCCGTCCTGATAAATTCCAAAGTCGCACAATACTATCAATTCCAACAGTAGCTATTAACTCTCCATCAGGACTAAAACTAACTAACTTAGTATCCAGATGTAAACTTTGAAAATTGTTCATTAATTGTCCTGTAGAAAGCTGCCACAATTCTACTACTCCATTTGATGTTGCTGTTAGTAAAAGCTGAGGTTGAGAAATGCTAAAATTCATACTAATAGCTTGCACATCTAGAGTTTTGAATTGATTTTCAGACATATTCCATAATCTAACTGTAGACTTGCCATCTAATGTTGCTAGAAAATTTCCACCAGGACTAAAACTAACCGCTCTAATCAAACCATTATCATTCAAAATCGAATCAGATAATATAGTTATAGGCGACGATGATACATTCCAAATTTGAATAGGAATATCTATACCAGAAGTTGCTAAATACTTGCCATCAGCACTAAAACTAATACTATTAACTTCAGTTTGAGATATCTCTAATACATATAATTTTTCCCCTAATAAATTCCAGATTTTTACAGTACCATCACTACCAGCAGTTGCTAAATATTGACCATTCGGATGAAAAATTAGACTATTAACTGATTTTTGCTCCGTTTGCCATTCTGTAATTTTTTCGCCCTCAAAATTCCAAATAATTACTTTTCCATCTATTCCTGCTGAAGCTAAAATATCTCGATTAGGTCTAAATTTAACACTCGTAACAGCACCTTGATGACCTTGGAGAATAATCTTTCTTTTCTGAAGAAAACTATCTTCAAATTGTTTTTGTTCGTCAAGTTTATCCAGAATCATTTGTAGTGCTAATATTGGTCGAGTCGCAGGATATTCTGCTAGAGGAATATTGTTATTAACCAAATCTTTTAATTTTTGTCCTGCAGATATTGCCTTGGGTAAAGCTTCAAACAATGCTTGATTTGTTGTTGATTTTTTGAACATTGCTAATAACAGAGCATCGGTGCCAGTTTGTTCAATTTCTCGACTAGATTGTGCCAATCGAAATCTTTGATAAGCTAATAGTGAAAAACCGATTGATAAAACTAAAGATGTGCCAAGGATAGCAGAACCTATGGAAATCCAGCGTTTAGCTTTTTGTTGTGCTTTTACAACTTCTGCCTGAGCTTTTTTAGTTTCTATTTTTGTTGATTCTAAGGCTTCTATTTGAGCATCTAATACTAATCTTTGGCTAGTAGTCAAAAACTGAAAATCTTGATTTCTTAAACTTTTTCCGGCTGCCCAAACTAAAGCAGATTGTAAATCTTCCCCTTGCAATAAATAGGATTTATCTTCACAGTTTGAATGAAGCCATGCTTTAATTTTTGTAGAATAAGGAGGTAGTTTTTCTAACTCTTCATTAATCATTTCTTCGTGAAAAACTGTAGCATATATCGGATTAGCCACAGTTAATTTACTATCTCTTCTAACTACCAATCCAGATAACCTAAGTTCCATTTGTTCGGGACTATCATCGGCAACTATTCCAGCCAAATCATTCTGTAAAATTTGCTGATATAACCCTAATCTTCTGACTATTCTTTCATCCTTTCTGAAGATGCGATCGCGAATAGTTTTCAAATGTTCTGGTATGTCTTTTGTCTCCCAATTATGAATTATTTTAGATTTAATCATCTCCTCTAATTCCATTTTGGTATTAACAATATAAACTCCATTTTCAATGATGATTTTACACACTTTTTGAGTTAAAAACGGTTGTCCATTAGTCCAATATAAAATCTCTTTTAAAACTTCCTCTGGCTGCTGACAAATTTCGACTAATCCATCTACTAATGATAAAGCTTCATCAAACTTAAAACCAGTTAACTCAATAGCTCTACCAATATTAAAAGGTGTACTATTTAGGTCTTGACATAAATCTTGAGGTGTACTAACTCCTAACAAAGCAAAAGTTAAGCGATTATATTCTTGATTATTGGCACGTTTATTATAACAGGAACGAATAAATCCAAAAAAATCATCTACTGGAAAATCTAGAGCTAGAATACTATCAATTTCATCAATAAAAATCACAATATTGTTCTGGATTTTTGTTAGTAATATCGTTTCAATAAATTCACTTAATCGTTGTACGGGTGCTAGATAATTTCGTTCTCGCCACCAGGTACGAATATTGACATATTCTGAGAGGTTAAAATTATTTTCTAAGATGCGAAGAATACCTGCGTACCACTGTTCAGGAGTAACCCCCCGATTACCTATTTCTGAAATATCTATTGCCACACAAGAAATACCTTCTTGTTGTAATCTTTTAATCGTTCTAACTTGCAAGCTAGATTTTCCCATTTGACGAGAATTAAGAACATAACAAAACTCACTTATTTTGAGATTTTTATATAGGTCTTCATCTGCTTGTCGTTTGACGTAGTTGGGTGAATTTTTGGGGAGACAACCACCGACTTGATAATAGGATTTTTGTGCTGAATTATTCATGTTTAAGAATTTAGAATTTAGAATTTAGAATTTAGAATTTAGAATTACCTCTTCTTATAAATAGGGTTTGCGCTCAAAAGTCTGATGGTGATTATAGGGAACAGGGAACAGGGGGAAATAATTGATAATTTATGGATAAAAATTGATTTTCTTTTTAATTTTTGGAGATGTCTATTACTTCGAGCAGATCGAATTACTTCATGAAGACTAGCGTAATCGATCCATATTTGTAAGCATTCAGCCGTCAGCTATCAGCCATTGCTTTTAGTTTAAGATAAAAACTTTATTAATTGTCTTACTACAAAAGTTGCCTCTCTTGTCCTTAAAGTCAGTTGTTAATTTAAACACTGTCCTGAAGAATAGAGTCTTGTTGCTGAAGTCTGCAGTTCCTCCGGAGGAGGCTAGCTGACAGCAAGCTAGCTGTTTGCGCAGCATTCCGCAGGAAATGCTTATATCATGTCCGGTTGAATACTTACATTTTGGAGAAGGTAAGGCAGCGGGAGCTGGAGGCAGGAGGCAGAAGGAAAGAAAAGGTTAGAAGGGAAAAGGTTTTTTTATCACGCTATTCTCCGGACATGATATTACCTATATTCTAAACAACTATGGGATTTTCTATACTCAACTAAATTTGTATATAGAACCCCTAAGCGTATCTTTGCAAAGGTAGAGTTTTTAGGGTGCATCTCAATGCGTGAATAAAGCAAAAAAATTATCGCTTTTAGGGAACAGGGAACAGGGAACAGGGAACAGGGAACAGGGAACAGGGAATATATATAGTAAAAAAGTATTTTTGCTTGCTATGAGATGCACCCAGTTTTTAGGCAAAGAAGTTAGGATATTGATATTTAATTACATAGCATAGATAGATATCTCCAACAATCAAAAATCAAATCAATTATTGCACTCTTATTTATCAATTCTTTCCCCCTACTCCTCCCTACTCCCTACTCCCTACTCCCTACTCCCTACTCCCTACTCCCTAGGCATGGAGGAAATGCTTAATAGATCCCAAATGGGTTCTATAAAATTTTAAAATATCTATTATAATCATAATTTGATTTGAACACTCTAAAGATTGTATAAAGATTTTTTGATTTGAAGTGAAAAATTTATCTGAATAAAGTCTTTATATGTATTTACACAGATATTATAAAATGATATAGTATATATAGATAAGAAACTAAACCGTAGACAATACAACTGCAATGTTAATAAAATTAACATATATTTCTAAGATTAAGTATTAACCCGTAAATTAAAAGTTACGGTTGAACTGCTCAAACAAGTTTACTACTTAACCAAGAAATTATCTCAAGTTGTAACGGTGAATTTAAACTTTACAGGGTCATCTATTTCTGGGATAGCAATTGCGTTGAGCAGAACGCAGAACGGAGTTCTATTGCTTCCCAGAGTCAAGCTACTCAATATTTATTACTCCCTGATAAAGTAGAAAAAGATGCCTAAAAAAGCCTATCTCAAATCTCATCTGAGCGAAATAGAAATTAAAACACGTTATCTCCAAACTAAAGATAGAGTAGAATCTCGACGCTGGCACCTTTTGTGGTTGGTGTCTCAAAAGTGGACGATTAAAGAAGCAGCTAAAGCTTTAGGTTTTAACTATGATTACGCTAAAGATATAGTAAAAAATTACAATCAACAAGGACCAAATGCCATTTTAAATCGACGGAAAACCCGGAAATTTTATCCTTCTCATGCTTTGCTGACTCTAGAACAACAAGAACAGTTGCGCATGGCACTTAAACATCCACCCAGAGACCAAGAAGCCTGGACTGGACCAAAAGTGGCGGAATGGATTGCGAAAACTATTGGACGCGATCGCGTTTCTCCCCAACGTGGATGGGAATATATGAAACGATGTAGTTCCAACTCCTAAATTTCCTGAATACACCAACGTTTCATCTTTTTGCTCTATTACATAGTAGTGGCGTGTGATGGCTCTATTAATGATGTTGTCACACATTACTATATAGATAGTGCGTTATTTCATGTCCGTTTAATAGCGGTTCTTATACCATTTCTCTATAACAATGCGCTTAATAATTCTTACCAAAACCTGAATTGTACTAATAGCTGTTATCTTTTATTAAGCGCAACTTCATGGAGAAATGGTATTAGGTGCTAGGTCATAGGTATAAATTCAAGATAAGACACTGGAAACGGAGCAGAAATTTTGGATATTCCTTCAAGAGTGCTTAAATAGAACATTTTTATTATATAGCAGTCGCCACTATAGTTAGGACATCGGTTCATTAATTGATAATTGATCATGGATAATTGATAATTACCTCTGGTTAAAACCGCTACGGAATTGAATATAAGGAAATATTATTTCTTCTCTTGGTTGATTGGATATGGCGAGATCCCCTCGCCATCCGGAGACCGCTTTTTTCCCCTTAAAAGGGGAGGCTTTAAACCAGAATCATTTAATTATTAATAATTAATAATTAATAATTCGGTAATTGTGATGATTTATCAAAATAACATGGGTCTAAAACCCCGCCTTTTAAGGCGCAATATTTTTGGAGCCTTGCTCAAATCCCCTACTTCCTCTCCTGGCTCCCCTCCTGGGAGGGGCGGGGGTGGGTTGGGGAGGGGCAGGGGTGGGTTAACTTCTGTACGTCGCCAATCCGACGGCTCCCCTATCTGACTTCTGAGTTCTGACTTCGTTAAGACGCGAGCAAGATGCTCGCACTAATTGTCAAGCACCAACCTGGCAGTTGCTATACTTAATCATCTGGAAATAAGATTATATAATGCCTGTTTAATAGCGTTCAGGAAAAACTTTCTTATCCTCTTCCTTCTTCTTCTCTCCTGACTCCTGACTCCTGACTCCTGACTCCTTCATCATTAACTTTCAATTCATCAATATTCCAAAAAGCTCCACCAATAGCAGAGAATTTTAAATTATCTATACGATCGCGAACTGCTTGCAACGAAAGAGGATTTACTAAAAAAAATATAGGTAACTGTTCCGCAACAATTTGCTGAAATTGACCATAAATTTCTCGACGTTTATTTTCATCTACCGTCTGATATCCAGCAGTAAATAAACGGTCAATTTCTTGCTCCCAACTAGAAACTTGCCAATTTTGCAGTGGTGTTTCTCCAGGTTTAGCACCAAGATTAAATTGATGAAATGAACCTGTACTTAACCAAAATAAAGAGAGTAAATTTGGCTCAAAATCTGCACCAGAAACACCAAAAGCTCCAACATAACATTCCCAATCTCTACGAAGTAATAGTTTTTCTAAAACAGTGTTGAAATTGAGTACCTGTAAATCAGCTTGAATCCCAATTTTGCTTAAATCTTCTTTGACTTGAACTGCTGTATCTATCCTGAGTTTTTCTTCAGATTTTACTAAAATTGTAAATTCTACTCGGTTACCATCCTTATCTAATAATTCATTGGCATTATTATATTTAAAACCAGCATCTAACAATAAACTTCTAGCTTTTTCCGGGTCATAATTATAGACCTTTAATCCTGCTTCCGGAGATAAATAATAAGGACTTTGCACCCCAAAAGCAGAATGTTGTATTGTTCCTAAACCTCGATAAATATTATTATTTATCTGTTGACGGTTAATAGCATAAGCAACTGCTTGACGAAATGCCAAATTATTAAACCAACCAGACTTCATAGGATTTAAAAAAGATTTACCTTCTGAATTTTTAGCTTGATTAAGATTAAAACCAACAAACTGATAACCAAATTGAGGACCACCATTATAAATCTGATATTTTCCTCGTTTTTCTTCTCGTTTCAGTAATTGAAATGCTTCGGCATTGACTCGTAGAGCATCTAATTCCCCAGAACGAAATCTGAGCAATTGATTATCAGTTGAAGGAATAATTTGGATCACAATTTCATCAAGATAAGGCAGTGAATTACCCATGGCATCAGAACGCCAATAAAAAGGATTTTTTTGTAAAATAATTCTTTGAGAAGGTATGTAACCTCCAAGTTTAAATGGGCCATTACCAATGATTTTTTGTGGCTCTGTATTTGTATTCCAGGTTGATAAAAATAGAGGCTTACCATCAGCATCAATGGATAAAACAGCATCTCGCAAAGCGTGAGCTGGTAAAATTTTTAATCTCTCTACATATCTGATAAATGGGGCAAATGGTTCGGGCAAGATAAATTCAATTCTTTGTGAATCGAGTTTTTTTATAGAGGGAAAAGCACCATTACTACCAATTCTTAAGAAGTCTCTATAAACAGTAGGAATTTTTTTATTTAGATAAATATCTTGATAGGTAAAGACAACATCATCAGCAGTGAGAGGTTCGCCATCAGACCATTTTAATCCCGAGCGTAATGTAAAAATAATTCGTCTTTTATCTTCAGACAAAATCCAAGATTCTGCTAATGCTGGTTGTAACTCTCCAGTTAGCCCATTTTCTGATAGTAATCCTTCATAAATAAACTTAAAAATCCCGTATGGAGAACGAGATATTGGGTAGTTAAAAGTAGGTGGTGCACTAGGAAGAACTAAAACTAATTTTGAATTATTATTAATCTGTGAATTTAATAATATTGGGCGACAACCACTGATAAAAATAAATGAACAACATAATAAAAATCCAATTGAAAAATGTAGGAATCGAAAAATCATAAATTTATACCATAGGGAGTAGGGAGTAGGGAATAGGGAATAGGGAATAGGGAATAGGGAGTAGGGAGTAGGGAATAGGGAATAGGGAATAGGGAATAGGGAATAGGGAATAGGGAATAGGGAATAGGGAATAGGGAATAGGGAATAGGTAGGGACGTTGCATGCAACGTCCCTACAGATTATTTTGTTTATGGGTTGTTTGTGGGCAAGTAATGAAAGGGGTATTCATAATTCTTATGTTGATTACGGTTAGTATTGTAAAGTTTTATTGATTTTATAGAAAAACATAGGAAAACAATTAAAAATATCTTAGACTGAGAAAGGAAAGCAGAACAGCTCGTTAAATGTTTACAGGAGGGATAATGCAGTTAGTAGAA
>NZ_JAAHHG010000467.1 GCF_010692555.1 Okeania sp. SIO3B5
CCAGATTGATAAATGTTTGCTACAAATATCTAGGGTATTTCTTAGGAGTCAGGAGTCAGGAGTCAGGAGTCAGAATGGATGGCTTTAATACCATTTTTTAGGGCGTAAATTATCTTTTTTGTCAAAGAGACATCTCATGTAAAGTCTTTTTATCGCTCTTACTAAATGTAAGCATTTAGCATTCAGCATTTCCTACGGAATGCTGCGCAAACAGATGCATGAACATATTCAAGAAATTACTAAGGTTAGCTGAAGACATTTTTTTTATAAGTTTTAATTCTCCTTGGAGACTAATTCCTCTTTTGAGCTGATAATGAGCTAATAACTCATAGCTGTTAACGTTTGCGTAGCATTCCGTAGGAAAGTTCCGACCATAGGAGGCTAGCTGATAGCTGACGGCTGAATGCTTACGAAATAATATTTCCTTATATTCAATTCCGTAACGGTTTTAACCAGAGGTAATTATCAATTATCCATTATAAATTATCAATTAATGAACTGTTTTCTAGTATGAAATAGATTGTTTTATTTTAACCATAAAGTTATTTTTGTTAATCCTCCTCCTACAAGTAATACTGGTGTTAACCAATCACCCCATTTTACATATAAAGTTTGGGTATTTCGCCGATAAATTGTGGTTGAATAAGTTTCATAAGTATTAATTCCAGACTGCCAAATTGTTCTGCCGTGAGGGTTTACTATTCCAGAATAACCTGTATTAGTTGCTCGTACCGCCCATCTATCAGTTTCAATCGCCCGTATTACATCTTGAGCATGATGTTGAGCTGGCATTGTTGAACTATAATGGGCGTTATTAGCTGCGGTTAAAATAAATTCTCCTCCTGCTGCGGTTTGTCTTTGAAATACTTCGGAAAAAGCTGAGTCATAACAAATTCCAACTATTGCTTTGCCAAAGGGTGTATCAAATATTTGGTCTGTTTTTCCAGGTACTAAATGAGCGTCTAAAGGTGAGAGTCTATCTATTAGTTTTCCTAAGACTTCATTAAAAGGAATAAATTCTCCTAGAGGTACTAATTTAATTTTGTCATAACGACTAAAAATTTCTCCTGTATTATCTATAGTAAATAAACTGTTTGTCAGATTATTATCTTGTTTACCATAACCACCTACCCAAGCTACTACTTTTTTCTCTAAAATTGCTTGATAAAAAGAAAGGAATCTACGATTATTTTGATTTGTCCACAAAAAAGGTAAAGCTGTTTCTGGAGTTAATACAGCATCAACATTTTGGTCTGCTAACTTTTTATATCCTTTTGTATAACCTTCCAGGGCACGATACCAACCTGTAGAATTGAACTTAATTTCATTAGGAATATTTCCTTGAATAATTCCCACTTTTAATGCTGTGGTTGAATCGGGATTTAAAGGAATATTATATAGACTAAATCCTACTATGTGGAAAAATATAAAAGTTGTAATTGGAAGGAAGAAGGAATAATTAATAATTAATAATGAATAATTAATAATTAATAATGAAGGTTTAAAGAAGAGGTTAAGTTTATCTGAGTTATTTTGTTTTTTCCAAAATTTAATTGATTGAAAAATTTCTGAGTTTCCCTGTGATTTTGCTTGAATAAAAGCTTCCCCAAATAAAGCGTTTACTGTGACAATAGCTGCTGTAACTGTAATTGGTCCTGATAATTGACTAAGATGTAAAATTACTAAATTATAGTTGCTCTGAGTCAAAGATAAAGAAGTCCACCAAAGACTTCCTAAACTCCAGATTTTCTCTAAACAACACCATAAAGTTATACCTAATAAAACTCTGGCAAATGAGAATATTTTCCCTGAGAAAGATGTAGGAGTTAAAACCCCAAATAAATAAGCCCAAATAGCAACTAAAACTGCTCCCCAAAGGGTGATAAAAATCCAACAAAATAGAGCGATCGCTACACTAGCTAACCAAGGAACTCCTAACCAAGTCATTGGATGAACTCCCGTTATCCAAAATAAAGCTACACCGTGATAACCTATTCCCCAAACTAAACCTAATAAAAATTTATCAAAGTATTTTTCTTGTTGAATTACTAACACCCAAAGAGGAGCTAGAGCTACCCATGCAAGAAACCATGCGTTTACTGGTGCTGTGGTCATTCCCATGAAAATGCCACTAATAAATGTTATGAATAATTTCATTTTTTAAGGTTATAAAAGGAATAATTAATAATTAATAATTAATAATTAATAATTAATAATTAATAATTAATAATTAATAATTAATAATTAAGGCTTAAAAAATAGGTTAAGTTTATCTGAATTATTTTGTTTTTTCCAAAATTTAATTGATTGAAAAATTTCTGAGTTTCCCTGTGATTTTGCTTGAATAAAAGCTTCCCCAAATAAAGCATTTACTATAATAATAGCGGCTGTAAATGTAAGCTGTTCTGCATTTAAACTATATATCCCAAAATTGGAACAGGGAATAGGAAATAGGAAATAGGAAATATAAAGTGGAATGGGCCTCTGGCCCGTTCGTTCTTGATATTATTTTATATAGCGTTTCTCAAATTAGTGAGATACAGTTATCTTTTTGTCTTTTTGTCTTTTTATTACCTGTTTCCTGTTCCCTAAAACCTAAAATTTTGTACCTCACGCTTTTTGGGAATTGCTATACTCTTTTCAATTAAATTTATTTTTTTATTCTGTTAAAGTTGACATTTTTTATCTGATTTCCAAGTTTTGATTAACTGAGAAATAGTTGTTGCTAACTCGAAGTCTAATGCCGTTAATCCGCCTACATCATGGGTTGTCAAATTTATGGTAACTTGATTGTAGGAAATAGCAATATCTGGATGATGATTTGCTGTTTCTGCTGGCGTAACTAAACAATTGACAAAATTGATAGCTTCAACAAAGTTTTGAAATTTATGAGTATAAGATAGTTTATTATCTTTTATTTGCCAATTTGATAAGTCTTGTAAATATCGATAAATTTCTACTTCACTTAAGGGTTTTATATTGTGAATCTCAGTTTTTTGTACTAATAAAAAGGCAGAATAAAATTCCATGAATCAATATTTTTGATTTATAGCAGAAGAAAGAAGAAAGAAGGAAGAAGGAAGAAGGAAGAAGAAAAAGTATTACGTTGTCTGAGTTTTAAGTTTTTTATCTGTCCGCGCCCTTTGCTTCGACTGCTATAGAGCTAAAACTTTTATGTAAGCATTTCCTGCGGAATGCTGCGCAAACAGCAGTCACCTAGCCTCCTATCGGAGGAACTGCGTTATCAGCTTTATTACCCTTAAAGGAGAAAAAAGCAATTTTATCCTACATTCCGCACGACAAAATGTAGCAACCGAAGAAGGAGTCATATCATGTTCGGTTGAATACTTATAATATCTGTGGATCGAAGGCAGCTATGCTGGAGGCAGCTATGCTGGAGGGAAAGAGCAAGGTTAGAAGGCAGAAGGTTTTTTATAACTGATTATCCGAACATGATATCAGAAGACAGGAGACAGGAGACAGAATTTTAGAAGAAAATCATAGCTGCCGTGATTGAGTAGTCAATTAAGCAAGTATTTATGCTTAATTTTTTACTCGGAATTTGATGAACGAAAAAAGTAATTAAGATGATTTAAGATAATTTGCATAGTATAAATACCTACCAAGCTATGGGTCTATATACTACTTTTAATGTTACGCTCTTGACGTGCGGAATGTGGGTTTTATCAAAGCTTCAGAATACTAATATCTGGTTGAGAATGTAGTAGAAATTAAATGAATGCTTGCTTTATTCATTAGATATCTCCAGAAAAGAGGGAACAGGGAACAGGGAACAGGGAACCCACCCCTAACCCCTCCCAGGAGGGGAATAACTGATAATTTCTGGATAAGAATTGATTTGATTTTTAATTTTTGGAGATGTCTATTAGATATCTCCAATAACAGGACTTACGCAGAGGTACTATTTATAGAGTTCAAGTACTATTGGACAATAGTTTTAAGCGCTATATATAGCGTATCTGCGTAAGTCCTAAATAATAAAAAATCAAATCAATTATCTCACAGCAATTATCAATTCTTTCCCCCCTACTCCCTACTCCCTACTCCCTCTTTAAACTTATAAATAATAAGGAATAAGATGATAGTAAGGAGTAGAGTGAAATTTTATAAAATATTCCTTTCTCCTTACTCCCAAAAGTAGAGGTTATATAACCAGATCCAAGAGTTTATCCCTACTTCCTTACTCTTCCTCCATATCTTCTACATCTATGTCTTCATCTTCAGTTTCCTCCATATCTTCTGCGTCTATATCTTCAGTTTCTTCTGCATCTATATCTACCAGATCTTCTACATCTATATCTTCTGTTTCCTCTATTTCTTCAGTTTCTGTTGCCGGAACTAAAGCTACTTCTGCAATACTATCCGCATCATCTAATTTTTGTACCCTTACTCCTGTAGCACTACGAGATTGAATCGAAATAGCATCAATTGCTTGACGAATAATAATTCCGCGAGTAGTAATCATTATTAACTCTTCAGTTTCATTAACTATTCGTAAAGAAGCTAATTTATCTTGTTTCCGTTTCTTCTTCTTAAACTTAGTAGCAATACGACCTTTACCACCTCGGTTTTGTAAGGTAAATTGAGAAACTGGCACCCGCTTTCCATAACCACCAGTCGTAATAACTAATGCCCACGGACCACTATTATTAGCTGATGTTTCTTCAGTTTCTTCCTCTTCTAATTCTTCAGTTTCTAGTTCTAATTCTTCAGTTTCTAGTTCTAGTTCTTCCTCATCAACATCAGCAATTTTATCTACAATTGAACTAGGTAAAATATCCATACTAATTAACTCATCATCTTCCATCAGTTTCATGGATTTTACACCTCTAGTATTACGACCCAAAGAACGCAATTGTTTATTATCCGTTCTAAAGTGAATTGCCATCCCAGAACTAGAAGCAATAATCACACTATCATCAACTCTCGCTCTTCTTACCCATCTTAATTGGTCACCTTCGGCAAGAGAAATAGCGATTAATCCATTAGAACGGATATTAGAAAATGCGGATAAAGGTGTTTTTTTAATATATCCACCCTTGGTCAACATCACTAAAAATTCGTCATCAGTGAACTCTGAAACTGCCACTATAGAAGTTACTTTTTCATCTCGTGGAATAGGTAACATTTGTACCACTGGTACGCCCCTTGCTATACGAGAACCAATAGGAATTTGATAAGCACTTAGACAATAAACAACACCTCTTTGAGTAAAGAATAAAATACTGTCATGGTCACAACAACTGAGAAAATGTTCAACTCCATCATCTTCTTTCATTTTCGTACCAGACTTACCACGAGTTGCTCGACTTTGAGCCTCAAAAGTATTAACTGGCATCCGTTTAATATACCCTTGTTCTGTTAATAGAATAATTGCTTTTTCATTGGCAATTAAATCTGTATCATCTAGTTCACCTTCTGCTAATTCAATGATAGTTCTTCTCGGAGTAGCATAGCGTTCTTTTATTTCTAAAGCTTCAGTTTCAATAATTTCTAGAATCCGTTCCCGTTTAGCTAATATATCTTGTAAATCAGCAATTTTCAACAGTAATTCTTCATGTTCTTGTTCAATTTTTTGTGCTTCTAATGCTGTTAATCTTCTTAACTGCATTTGTAAAATTGCGTCTGATTGTACTTCAGATAAACCATGATTTTCAATTAGTTCTTGTTTAGCAGTAGGAGTATCTGCAGCCTGACGAATTAATTGAATAATTGCATCTAGGTTATCTAAAGCAATTAGTAAACCTTGTAATAAATGGTCTCTTTCTTCAGCTTTTCGGAGTTCGTATTGAGTCCTTCTTGTAATAGTTTCTATCCGAAAATCTAGGAATACTTCCAGATATTTTTTCAGCGTTAGTAACTGGGGTTCTGAATTTACTAATGCTAAAATATTAGCTCCAAAATTGGCTTGTAGAGTAGTTTGTTTATAAAGATTATTGAGTACAACTCTAGGATAAGCATCTCGTTTGAGTTCAATAACTACCCGCATTCCGTCGCGATCGCTTTCATCCCTAATATCAGAAATGCCATCAATTTTTTTGTCATTAACCAGTTCAGCAATTTTTTCAATTAAAGCTGCTTTATTAGTTTGGTAAGGTAACTCTGTAACAATAATAGCTTCTTTGTCAGGGCGGCCCCGCTGTTCGAGGGTTTCTATAGTGGCGACACCCCGCATAGTTATAGAACCACGACCAAGTGTATAAGCATCACGGATACCAGATTTTCCCAGAATTTGAGCCCCTGTAGGAAAGTCAGGTCCGGGAATGTAGTGCATTAACTCAGTATCAGTTATTTCTGGGTTCTCGATCAGTGCTAGCAAACCATCAATAAGCTCCCCCAAATTGTGGGGAGGAATATTAGTTGCCATTCCCACTGCAATACCAGACGAACCATTGAGGAATAGTTGAGGAATGCGGGAAGGCAGTGCCAACGGTTCTTGTTGAGAACCATCAAAGTTATCAACAAAATCTACTGTTTCTGCATCAATATCCCGCAACATGGCATCAGAAGTGAGTGCTTGTAGACGACACTCTGTGTAACGCATAGCCGCAGGTGGATCATTGTCTACAGAACCAAAATTACCGTGGCCGTGGATGAGGGGCGATCGCATTGAAAAATCCTGAGCCATTCGCACCAAAGCATCGTACACCGCTGTATCGCCGTGGGGATGATACTTACCCAGCACTTCTCCTACCACACGAGCGCATTTACGGAAAGGGCGGTCTGCTGTTAACCCTAATTCGTTCATAGCATAGAGTATGCGACGATGCACGGGTTTGAGACCATCCCTAGTATCTGGTAATGCCCTACCTACGATTACGCTCATGGCGTATTCTAGGTATGATTGGGACATTTCATTACGGAGATCGGTTGGTACAATTCGTGACTCAGAAGTAGTCATATAATGAAAAACTCTGTTAAATATAATTTAGTAATTAACAAAAAACCGAAAAAATGGGATTTCGTCCAATTAAGTTCGGTGTATTTGCAAAATTATGCTGTTTACGTCTAAAATTATAGCATATTTTGTGTCTATTTTTGATAAAATTAGCTCAAAAATGTCTGAGTATTTTTAGTTAGATTTAAAGTTCAAATATTGGTATGATTACACTCAAGAAGGAAGAAGGAAAAAGGAAGAAGAAAGAAGGAAAAAGTGGATGGGGATAGTCAACGACTTATAACCCCAACTAATTGTAAACACCTTGTAGACAGCGGGGTATGGAAGAAGGAGTCAGGAGACAGAAGACAGGAGACAGAATCAATGTTCTTGGAGATTCCAAACCCCATCCAATTGCGGATACCGTGGGTGAGATGTGGGGATTTATACCCTATAAGGCTTCGATGCCAGGAGTCAGTTCCTCGGATCAAAGCCCAAAAAATTTTACTGAGGACTGACTTCCAACCGAAGGATGTTAAACCCAAAATCAAAAGATAAAAAGTTTCATTGCCGGGGACAAAATCTAATATCTAAAATTAACTTATGATTTCTGTTATTTATTCCGATGAATTTCTCGAACACAAAACTGGTATGCTACACCCAGAGCGACCAGAACGTTTAACTGCTATTGTCAAAACTCTCCATACTTTTCCTCACAATGGCCAATTGCAATGGCGATCGCCCACTCCGGTGGAACAGCGTCATTCATCATTGATGACACTACTAGAAAAAGTTCACTCTCGTAATCATATTCAAGCAGTAGCAGAAATAGCTAATCAAGGTGGTGGTTATTTGGATGGAGATACACCAGTTTCTGCCAAAAGTTATGATGTGGCATTGTTAGCGATAAGTGCTTGGTTAGATGGAGTCGATCAAGTGTTAACAAATGCAAATCCAGCGTTTGTTTTAGCAAGGCCCCCTGGACATCACGCTGAAAGTCAACGGGGGATGGGATTTTGCTTATTT
>NZ_JAAHHG010000468.1 GCF_010692555.1 Okeania sp. SIO3B5
GCAACAGCAATGAAATTAAGTCCTTCGGGAAAGGTCATTCCTTCTTGTTGCAAGGTAGCAAGTGGATTATCGAGTAAACTTTGCTTAAATTGAGGTTCACGCCATGCTTTTTCATAGATAGGCGTTAAACCAGTTGGGTTTTCTTTCATTTTTTGATTGAGTACAATTGCTTAATGTGTAGATTTAGTTTTTTAATCTACACTATTTTTATTTGTAATGCGATCTACTTAAGATTTTTTCAAGGATTGCGATCGCTCTTCGTTAGAAAAGAGGAAAGGTTCATAAAAAGTGCCAACAACTCATCTCACAGAGCTGCCGAGGCAAAATTCTATACACCAAAGCTGGCCCAGACCAACTTCATAATTTAGAAGGAGCTGAAGCTACAAAAAGCAGAGTCGTTGGAATACACTCAAACAAAAAGTGTTTCCTATTGATGAGTGCCAACGACTCGTATCATAGAGCTGAGGAAGATACCAAGACCCTCACAGGGATAGAAGTCAATAGAAGACGACCCTGGTTTGTTGTCCTGGGTAAACACCCAACATTTTGCCGAGACGTTTACCTGTTTGGGGAATAAACATAGTGGGTTCTAGAACATCTTCCGTCAGGTGAGAGAACCACAGCAAATTTATGAAGTGCTAGACTGGATATCTCTATGATGGAAAATTCCTAATAAGTATTTACCACCCGATAGACCAACGGCGTGTGCCACTACGGCTAGTATAATTGAAACCGCCACCACGTCCAAAGCGAACGCCCCAACTACCACGAGCACGAATCCAACGACCACGACGACGCCAACCACCAGTAACAGCCATTATTTCTTCCGATTCCACTTCCTCTTCTGAGGGTAAATGTGGTATGATAAAATAAGATGTATTAGAAGTTTCTTCCAGAACTTCTACTTCAACCCAAGAAGGAAGAGTGAACCCTAATTCTTCTTCAATAGTCTGCTTAGGACTTTGGATTAATTTTTGTTTAAAGGTGTTGTCTTGGCTGGCTTTTACCTTTAAAGCACTTAAGGGGTCATTCTCTTCTCCTTCTTGGGTTTTCATTTCATCTTCTAAAAGAATATAGCGTTGAAAATCAGTTTCTTCTTTCACCTTGATTTCTTGATTCTCATCGGCTATAATACCAATCTGTGCCAAAGTAGATTTGGGTTCACTTAACAGGTTTTGTTTAAAGATAGGATCTTGCCATGCCCGTTCAATCACATACTGCATATCCGGTTGAGGTGGAATCACCAAATAACGAGTTTCAGCAGTTTCCTCAACTACAGTTACTTGAACATTCTCAGGAATAGCTTGGCCTAATTCTTCGCTTAAAACTGCTTTAGGATTAGCTAACAAGGATTGTTTAAATTCCCCATCCTGCATGGCTTTACTGCGGACATATTCTAATAAAGTCTCAGCACCTTTGTCTGGTGAGCCTTCCACAGGAATTACGATATAACGATGAGTATCAGTTTCAGCAACAGCAATGAAATTAAGTCCTTCGGGAAAGGTCATTCCTTCTTGTTGCAAGGTAGCAAGTGGATTATCGAGTAAACTTTGCTTAAATTGAGGTTCACGCCATGCTTTTTCATAAATAGGCGTTAAAACAGTTGGGTTTTCTTTCATTTTTTGATTGAGTACAATTGCTTAATCTGTAGATTTAGTTTTTTAATCTACACTATTTTTATTTTTAATGCGATCTACTTAAGATTTTTTCAAGGATTGCGATCGCTCTTCGTTAGAAAAGAGGAGGAGACGGCAGGATAGCAAGAATTTCACCTTATTATTAAGTTAATAAGGTTCAGAAAAAGTGCCAACAACTCATATCATAGAGTTGCCGAGGGAAAACTATACGTCGAAGCTAACCCAGGGCAACTTCAGAATTTAACAGGAATTGAGAACAGCCTCTGAAACTTCAGCATGAAGTACTTAGCTGGTATCACTTGATGGAAAATTTCCAATAAGTATTTACCAGCGTATGCCTATGCCTATCCGAATATCAACACGAGGACGCCAACGAGGACGCCAACGACGACGCCAACCACCAGTAACAGCCATCATTTCTTCCGACTCTACTTCCTCTTCTGAGGGTAAATGGGGTATGATAAAATAAGATGTATTGGGAGTTTCTTCTAGAACTTCTACTTCAACCCAAGAAGGAAGAGTGAACCCTAATTCTTCTTCAATAGTCTGCTTAGGACTTTGGATTAATTTTTGTTTAAAGGTGTTGTCTTGGCTGGCTTTTACCTTTAAAGCAGTTAAGGGGTCATTCTCTTCTCCCTCTTGGGTTTTCATTTCATCTTCTAAAAGAATATAGCGTTGATAATCAGTTTCCTCTTTCACCTTGATTTCTTGATTATCATCGGCTACAATACCAATTTGTGCCAAAGTAGATTTCGGCTCACTTAACAAGTTTTGTTTAAAGATAGGATCAAGCCATGCCCGTTCAATCACATACTGCATATCAGGTTGAGGTGGAATTACCAAATAACAAGTATCACCAGTTTCCTCAACTACAGTAACTTCAACCTTCTCAGGAATAGCTTGGCCTAACTCCTCAATTAAAACTGCTTTAGGATTATCTAACAAGGATTGTTTAAATGCCTCATCCTGCATGGCTTTACTGCGGACATATTCTAATAAAGTCTCAGCACTTTTGTCTGGTGAGCCTTCTACAGGAATTACCATATAACGATGAGTATCAGTTTCAGCAACAGCAATGAAATTAAGTCCTTCGGGAAAGGTCATTCCTTCTTGTTGCAAGGTAGCAAGTGGATTATCGAGTAAACTTTGCTTAAATTGAGGTTCACGCCATGCTTTTTCATAGATAGGCGTTAGAGCAGTTGGATTTTGTTTCATTTTTTGATTGAGTACAATTGCTTAATTAGATTGATTAGATTCTAATATACAACTACTTTTATTGGAACTGCAATATAATTAATATTTTATTTAGTATTTTTACACTAATTCATAAATACTTGTTAAGTACCTAAACAAAATTATTTACCTATTCTAATTCTCTGATATCTTGAGAAAGCCAAAATTTTAGCTTGTATAGATATGTAATTAATTTTGTGTATCTGCTTATACTAAATCCGGTTTAGACAGAACTGATATTCATGAAGGTAAGACAGAAGAAAGAAGAGTTAGAGAGAAATTTGAAAAAGGCATTTTCTTATATAGAAAACATAGCCATAAAACTCTTTTTCTATAATTTCCATTTCTCCTGACTTCTGAGGAGGTGCTCCTGACCAAAAAATAAGGTCAATAGTCTCCCCTGTTAAGGGGATGAAAAGCAGAAAAATCAACTTTGGTATTTCAATCCCAATGCTTTCCTACGGAATGCTGCGCAAACAGGTAGAGGAACTGATAACTGATAACTGAAATGACTTCTACCCTCACACATAAGACTTTTTCAGCAAACCCTAGCTAGGCAGTTACGATTACATTAAAAATACTATTGTGCTAAACTATTTATGATTATAAAAATCAAAGAGTAAGAAAGTCAATGTATGTTACTGCCTGCTGTTTTACATCCTGATATAGTTGAATTTCTCCGAAAAGATGCGGAAAGTAATTTACAAAAAAAAGTATGGGAATGTATTAAAAAACTAAAGCAGCAAAAATTTGATAGTGGGTTACGAGTTAAAAAGCTGAAGGGAATAAATAAAAGAGTATGGGAAGCTAGAATTAATAGTGCTAGTCGCTTAATTTTTACCTACAATAAGTCATCAGAACCAGAGACAGGAAAAATGCAAGTTTATCTGGCAATTCAAGATATTTGTGTAGATCATGATGATGTATCACGACGTGCTAAAGCGAGGAAGAAAAGTCCTGATTCAGAATGGTTAGAAACAGAGGAAGTAGAGGTAGTTTTAGAAACTAGCGACTTTAAAAATATAGATAATTACGCAGATGGAAATAATCGATACTCAGCAGCAGAAAAAACAAGTATTGACATAGTAGAAGCTCTAGAGTTGGAACTAAATTCAGATTTTACAGATGATGAATTGTTAGGAAATATTCAGTGGCAAGTATTAGAGTCGGAAACGGAATGGCAAAAGGCAATTATTGAACAAAATACGGATTTACCTTTAAAGCTAACAGCAGAAGAGTATGAACTTGCTAGACTTTCAGGAAATCTTTTATTAAATGGTAGTGCTGGTACGGGCAAAACTACGGTTGCGTTATATAGAATGCTGCAAAAAAGAGAGTATGACAATTCAGGGAAACGTTTGTATATTGCTTATAATGATTTGTTAGTTAATCATGCGGAGGAACAGTTTTATAGAATAGTCGCAGATAGTGAATTAGAAAAAGCAGAAAATCATCAAATAAGTCAAATAATTTTTGAGTTTAAAAATCTTCAGGAACTATGTTTGGAGATTCTGAGTAGTCATCATCAAGAATATTATGTTCAGGATGAAGTAAATTATCAAGTTTTTTCGGAGATGTACAAGGCACATCCTCGAAAGAAACAATATTCAACGGCTTTAGTATGGGAAGAAATTAGAAGTGTTATTAAGGGTAAGCAGTTAGCTACTAGAGAAGATATTTTATCTGAACAAGAATACGAAGAAATTAGTAAAAGTAGTATGGTTTATCTGGAGGAAAAGCATCGCAGAGAAATATATAAAATCGCAAAATGGTATCAGAAAAAGCTGCAAAAAGAAAATTTGTATGATGAAATTGATTTAGTCAGAAAAGTGTTGAAAATAATTGAAAATAATTATAGTGAAAAATATGATTTGATTGTTTGTGATGAGGTACAAGATTTAACAGAAATACAATTAGAGTTATTATTTAATTTAGTTAGTCCCCATGGCAATTTATTTTTTGCTGGAGACTCTTATCAAATGATTAGTCCTAGTGGTTTTCAATGGGAAAAACTAAAACATAAATTTTATCCTCACAGAAAAGTAGATAAACAAACCTTGAAATTTAATTTTCGTAGTGTAGGAAGCTTAGTGAATTTAGCCAATCAACTACTGAAATTACGTTCTCGATACTTGGCAGAACCCACAGAAAATTATTCTAATACAAACAGCAGTAATGGTCAATTAGCTAGAACGATTTCAGCAGATTATCAAACATTAATAAAAACATTAAAAGAAACATCTTTATATCCTGGCGATGCTATTTTAGTCAGACAAGAATCAGATAAAGAAAAAATTAGAGCCGAACTAAATTCTAGTTTTGTTTTTACAATTGAAGAAATAAAAGGATTAGAATTTGATACAGTTTTTCTCGTAGAATTTTTTCAGCCTACAAAAAAACTTTGGGGTAAAGTCATACGAGGTGGCTTACTAAAAGAAAAAGAAAAACCAGCATTTCAACTAGAATTAAATTTACTTTATGTAGCAATTACCCGTGCTAGTAGAATATTAAATATTTGGGAATCACAACTTAGTGCGCTGTGGCAAGAACCAGAATTAACAGGTTTATTTCAATCAATAATTCCCGAATTAGTAAGAAGCGATCGCGTTAATCCTAGTTCAGAAACATGGCGTAAACAAGGGGAATATTATTTGAAAGCAGGATTCTATCAACAAGCAAAAGAATGTTTTACTAAATCTGGCGATCTAATTTTAGAAAAACAAGCTCAAGCCAAATTATTAATTCAAAAACAAGCTTATGATGAAGCAGCAAAAATATTTTTTGAACTCAAAGAATGGCAAGAAGCTGCACTACTATTTGAGAAATTAAAAAAATGGCAAGAAGCAGCAAAATGTTGGGAAAAAATTGGAGAAAACCAGAGGCAAAAAATTTGTGAAGCTTACAACTTAGAAGTAAATTTAGAATGGTTAGCAGCAGCAAAAAAATGGGAAGAACTAGAAAAATTTGTTGATGCTAAACGCTGTAAAATGAATATTCCCGAAAAAAAAGCAGAATACCAAGCTATTGAATTTGAAGAGAAAAAACAATGGCTTAAAGCTGCTTATGAATATGAATTAGCCAAAATCCCTCAGAAAGCAGCATTGTGTAGAGCCAAAGAATTTGAAAAGACAAAACAATGGGAAAAAGCGATCGCTCAATATCAAATAGCAGGAATGAAAGAAAAAGCCAAAAACTGTAGGATTCGAGGAGTAAATGAACTACATAAACAAGGACTGATTAAACTACAAAAAAGAGATAATATTGGCGCTCTAGAAAACTATAACCGAGCAATAATACTAGACCCAAATAATCATCAATTTTACAATAACAAAGGTATTATAATGGCTCAATTTGGAAACTTAAAGGCAGCAATAGCAAATTTTCACAAAGCATTAAAACTTGAACCCAAAGACCTCCAAAGTTATCATAATTTAGGGGCAGCTTATGCAGAATTAGGCAAATTAAATCAAGCCATAAATCTTTTTTCTCAAGCTCTGAAATTTAATCCTCAAGATTCTCAAATTTACTATAACTTAGGAGTAGTTCGTTTTAAAGCAGGAGACCCAAAAGCAGCTATCGCAGATTACAATCGAGCAATAAAATTTAATCCTACAAAAATCGAAGCTTACTATAATCGAGGTATTGCCAGGCGCTTCCTTGGAGATAGGCAAGGTGCAATTGATGATTTCAGCACATTATTAAAACTCAATCCTCAAGTTGTAGATGCTTATACCCAACGAGGTAGTGTTAGGTTTGATATGAAAGATATAAAAGGAGCGATGGCCGACTTCAACGAAGCAATTAAACTTAATCCTAAACATCCTGAAGCTATTTACAACCGAGCTATAGTCCGTCGTTTGATGCGAGATAACAATGGTTCTCTAGAAGATTTTAACCAGGTGATACAAATTAATCCTAATTATGTGGATGCTTATATCAAACGAAGTATAGTTCGTTTCGATCTGGGAGAGCATCGCGGTGCTCTAGAAGACTTAAACCATGCAGTAGAACTTCAACCCGAAAATGCAGAAGCTTTTTATCATCGAGGTAACACTAAGCGAAGTCTGGGAAACTTTCCCGGAGCAGTCGCTGATTTTCAGACCGCTATACATCTTAACTCCCAATATCATCAAGCTTATAACGATCTTGGCATTGTACGTCTGAGAATGAAAGATATAAAAGGGGCAATGAAAGACTTTGAAGCAGCTATACAAATTAATCCTAACTATGCTGAAGGTCATAATAACCGAGGCTTTACCAAATTTAGATTAGGAGATATAGAAGGAGCAATGCGAGACTTTGAGATAGCTCTACAAATTAATCCTAACTATGCCGAAGCACATAATAATCTTGGAAATGCTCGCTTTCAAGCAGGAGATTTTCAGGGAGCTATTGATGATTTTAGCGAGACTATACGCATTCATCCCAACTATGTCCCTGCTTATAATAATCGAGGTTTAGCTCGTTTGAAATTAGGAGTCTTTTCTGAGGCGATCGCTGATTGTCAAGCAGCACTAAAAATTAACCCTAAGTATGGTTTGGCCTACTATAATTTGGGCTTAATTCACTGTGAAATGGGAGATTTGCAGCAAGCGATCGTAGACTATAGTGAAGTATTAAAATTGTATCCGAGAAAAATAGACGCTTATATTAACCGAGGGTTAATTCATATGAAGTTAAAAGACTATGCTCAAGCGGTTAAGGATCAAAGCAGTGCTATAGATATTAATCCGAATATCGGTCGTGCTTATTCTTTTCGTAGTGAAGGATATAAGGAATTAGGAAACATTCAAGCGGCTCTTGATGATTTACATAAAGCAGCAGAAATTTATCAACAACAAGGAAAGATACAAGAATACGAAAAGACTATCAAGACTATTGATAGTATGAAAGAGGATAGCGAAAAATAGGGAACAGGGAACAGGGAACAGGCAACAGGCAACAGGGAACAGGGAACACCGGAGCTGGGAACAGGGAACAGGGAACCCACCACTAACCCCTCCCAGGAGGGGAAATAATTGATAATTAATA
>NZ_JAAHHG010000469.1 GCF_010692555.1 Okeania sp. SIO3B5
ACCCAATTCTTACCCAAATACTCAATTTTTGAGCATTCTTAGGGGAGTTCAGGGGTACTTTTTCACTACCTAAAAAGCCTAAAACCAATATCAGTAAAGACTTTTATATTTAATCAGCAAGCCCTATATAGTTAGTGTTTATCCGAACATAATATTACTACGTAAGCATTCAGCTATTAGCTGTCAGCTAGCCTCCTGGGTCGGAACTGCGGACTTCAGCAACAAGACTCTCTCATATAGGATAGTGTTTAAATTAACAACTGACTTTAAGGGCAAGGGAGGCAATTTTTGTAGTAATATCATGTCCGGATAATTAGTGATAAAAAACTTTCTCCTTCAACTCCAGTTCTTCTTCTTCCTTCTTCTTTCTTCCCTCCTGACTCCTGACTCCTGACTCCTGACTCCTACGCCGTTATTTATTTATAACTGTTCAACCGGACATGATATAAGATAGTTAAATATTGCTTTTATCCTAAACTAAAAGCAATAGCTGATAGCTGATTGCTGACGGCTGAATGCTTACATTACTACTAATACGCAGAAACCTACAGCAAGTCAGATATAGGATAGCGATCGCACAAAAAATGCCAAACCAATCGTAGATTGTACTAGATAATCATAGATTATGTCAAGCTGTTAATTACTCCTCTTATTTCTTCACTATGGAACTCACCAACCAAACAGTCTCAACAAATTAGTTAGCTCCAGTACGAATACTGTTCTAACTTATTCTCAAATCATATCATGTCCGGTAGCATCGGAGCGTGTATAAAATTAAGGTGACACTCTTGAGAAAACCTTCTACCTCCTGCCTCCTGCCTCCTGCCTTCCTTCCGCCAAAGTCTAACTATTCAACCGGACATGATATCAATGTTCGATCGCCATGCAAAATCAACCTCTCACCCTCCGCCACATAACATATGGTCTCAACCATCGCGATCGCTTCCTTGATAAACAACAGACAAGAGATTTTTTCTGGTAACTTTTGCTAGCAGTTGATAGGCAAGAGGCAAAAGGTAACAAGGAAGAAATTTTTTCAGAGAGTGGGCGGTACAAAAAAAGATTTTTCTGATAACTTTTGCTTCCAGTTCCCGGAAATGGTTGAATAAAATTATTGATTTTCTGAATATGTTTATTATCCTTTGATACAAAATCCAGTTGAACAGTTGTCATTGTGACGATAGGAAGTAACCTCCTAAACCCCTGAGACTGCTTCCTTCCACTCCGTTTCAGTTGCAATGACTTAGATATAGTAATTCTCCGGATTTGATATGACTCTACCGAACTTTCGACACACCCATCTTGTTCTACTTCAAATACCTCGACACACTCTACTTCAGTTAATTCTGTAGTAGTCTCCTGAATCTTCTGGTTAACTTGCTCCCTTGACTCAACAGCGCTCTCAACACACTCTTGTTGTTCTGCCTCAACTACCCGATCGCTCTCTACTTCTACCAATACTGTGGCCACTTCCTGAATAGTCTGACCTAAATTACCCCCTAGCTCCACACAACTATCCACAAACTCAGATTTTTCGACCTCTACCACCTCTTGTTGTGATGGGGTGATGGGGTGGTGGGGTGATGGGGTGATGGGGTGATGGGGTGATATGCGTGATGGGGCGATCAGGTGGTGGGGTGATAGAGAGATAGAATGGCCATCAAATGTAGTGGCATCGCCAGGCAATTGTTTCATCCCTATCTTTAACCCATTCTTTTCTTCCGACTCAATACTCTGCTGCTGATCCTTATTTTTCCTTGAGGTAGACAACTTCCGGCCTTTCCCTGCCGTA
This sequence comes from Okeania sp. SIO3B5, assembly GCF_010692555.1. Taxonomy (GTDB): domain Bacteria; phylum Cyanobacteriota; class Cyanobacteriia; order Cyanobacteriales; family Microcoleaceae; genus Okeania. The sequence continues at coordinate 1,793 of NZ_JAAHHG010000469.1, forward strand.
AAACTTACTTTCTTCCTTGTCCCCAGAAAATAGTTGCTCAACTTCTCTTTGAGCTTTTTCTTAGCCACATATATCCGCCTGCATACATTTTCGTAGGATATCCCTTGCCGTTCCGCAATTTCTGTATGGGTAAGCTCCTCATAAAAATGTAAAATAAAAGTCCCTCGCAACCTTTCCGGTAAATCAGCGATCGCCTGTCGAATCTCAATGGACCTCTCCTCTCTTTCCAGAAAACTCTCTGGCAGCTCCACCGAAGAGGCCATACCCATCTCATCTGTCTCGCTTACCCATTCAATACTTTCAACACCCCTAGCGTGTCGAGAACGTTCTCGAATAATGTCAATACAGAGGTTACGAGTCAACTGTATCAACCAAGCCTTAATATTAGTAATTTGCACCCTGAACCTTTGCACCTTTTCCCAAGCTTTCAGCATTGCCAGACTTAGAGCATCTTCCGCATCTGTATGGTTAGAGTTCATCAGTCTGAGACAGCACCGATAAAGCATATCTTGATGCTCAATCCATTGCTCCCAAAACTGACCAACCAGATCGAGATTGCCCCTCTCGGTTAAAGCAAAGTCCATTATACGTCCTCTTAGATCTGCAACTATCTACATAAATAAAGACGTAAGGGATTTACTGGTGTGACCTATCAAACTTAATATAATCAGGCTTTTCTTCAATAGTGAAAATCAACCCTTATTAGCTACCTGCACAAGTCTAATCATTTGTCAATCTCATAAAATCTATGAATAGGGTTTGCGCTCATAAAGTCTTTTTGGTAGGGTAGGCAATAGGGAGTAAGGAGTAGGGAGTATTTTTTAATATTTTCTGTGCTTATTCTTTGATTTTTTCTTCCCACCCAGGACTCCGTGGCTCAAAAATTTAATCCTGATCCAAAGATACCAAATGGCTTCTATATAGTGTCTTTGCATAAGTCCCGATATTTTTTAAATAATTAGGGCTTGCTGATTAAATATCGCGCGTATTGACTGAATATTGGCTTTAGCGTTTTTGGGTTAAAAAAAGTACCAGTTTTTCGGTGGTAAGAGCTGCAAAAAGCTAGTATTTTGGGATGATTATGGCAGAACAATCTTGGGACAATTTTTCCGACTACCTCCTCTATAATTCCCATTTATCCCCTCCAGGGAGGGGGAGGGGCGAGGGGTGGCTTGTCTCCTGTCTCCTGTCTCCTGTTTCCTCCCCCTACCAAAAGATTTTATGAGCGCAAACCCTAATTACAGATGGATACAAAACAAACTACAGATTCTATCAAGCTAGATTTTGTTTTAGAGACTATCAACCGCAAGCTACTAGAAACCAACAATCATCCTCTAAGTACCACAGAAGTTATCATTCTTCAAGGTATTTGGGATAATAAGACCTATGATATAGTTGCTGAAGAGGCAAGTTACAGCTCAAGTTATCTAAGTAATGTCGTTGCTCCTGAGTTATTTAGACGAATTTCTGATATTATTGGTCAAAGGGTGACAAAGAAAAGCTGTCGGGTGCAACTTCAAACATATCTCATCCCACAAGCTACCTCAAAAAAAACCTTCCTGAGTCAAGATTCCGGAAAACTTTCTTCTAGTGTAAGACAACTAATGTCACCAATATTTCCGAGTGGATCTATTTCTCTAGATTCACCATTTTACATAAAACGAGCCGATATTGAAAAGCAAGTGTATGCAGAAATTGAGAAACCAGGAGCATTGGTGAGAATAAAAGCACCCCAGGAGATGGGCAAAACTTCCCTTCTTTTGAGGGTTATAAACTATGCAGAAAGTTTGGACTATCGCACCGTGAACTTAGATTTACAACAGGTAGGCCAAGACATTTTGAGTGGTGGTATCAACAAATTTTTACGTTGGTTCTGTGCTAATATTGCCCATCAACTAAACCTAGAGCCTAACTTAAATGACTATTGGGATGAAGATATTGGTAGCAAAATTAGCTGTAGTCTATACTTCCGCAACTATTTATTACAGTCAACTAATTCTCCCCTACTTCTAGCTTTGGATGAAGTCAACCAGATTTTTGAGTATCCAGAAATAGCAAAAGATTTTTTTCCTCTATTGCGCTCATGGTATGAGGAAGCAAAAAGACTCCCAGTCTGGCAAAACTTACGTTTAGTGGTAGTTCACTCCACTGAAATTTATGTACCTCTGCAACTGAAACAGTCACCTTTTAATGTGGGATTACCAATTCAGTTAGGTAGTTTTAGCTTAGAAGCAGTTTTGGAATTAGCCCAATCTTACGGACTCGACTGGAGTGATGAGAAAGAAGCAAATCTTTTGATGGCAACCGTTGGAGGACATCCAGCACTGGTGCATCTGGCTATTTATCATCTGAGTCGAGAAGATGTGACAATGAGGCAATTGTTAGAAACTGCAGCCACATCTACCGGAATTTATGGCAGTCATTTGCGACGTCATCAAGTAAAGTTGGAAGAGGAGCCAGAATTAACGATCGCTATGCAAAGTCTTGTCAATACTAATGAACCTATATTATTAGAATCTATTATTGCTTATAAGTTAAGTAGTATGGGGTTAATTAAGTTCCATCGAAATAAAGCTACATTAACTTGTGATTTGTATCGACAGTATTTTAGGAGTCAACAATAACCTCTTAAATAATTAACAATTAATAATTGCCTTTTCTTATAAAGAAGAGGATTGGCTAAAAGAATTTTTTTTCTTTTCTTGGTCGATTGATCATTACTTTTCAAAATTTACATTGGGAAGTCAAAGATATACTAAAATTGATGCCATCCGAGTATTTTCGCCGTCAGTTTTATATTGCGGTTAGGCCATCTGAACCTTATCTGACTCATCTGACTCAGATGATTGAGTTTATAGGTTCTGACAATTTAATTTTTTGGTCAGATTATCCACATATTGATCGTCATTGATATTAGTGATATTAGTCAGGGTTTAATTATGAAGCTTATTCAACGTCTTGTGACTTATTTGTCTCTATTTATCGCTTTTGTTAGTTGTTTATGGATGCTACATATCAATCCAAGTTTGGCATATACCAATGATAGTGAAGTGGGAATTGCAAGTAAAACTCCACTCAATCTAAGTTTGGCATATACCACCAATGATAGTGAGGAGAAAATTATAAGTAAAATTCCATTCAATCCTATGGCTCAGGACGGTGTGCAATTTTTCAATAATTTTGCTTGGAAAACTTTTATTGCTTTGAATTGGCCTGCGGACTGTAACACCCGTGAAGCTTTTCCAGAAGAGACAAAAATTGGGCAAAAGCCTGATTCACCTCGTGTTTGGGAGTTTTACTCATATCCTGAAGAGGTGTTTCTATCTAAGGGACAAAATCCTAAAGATCAAGATGGTAAACTTAAGTATCAGTTTTCCCCTCCTCAATGTCGTCCGAAAGCAAATAACGAAAAACTGCTAAAACATCTAGCCAACATGCCGAATTTGGGATTATTGGAAGGCGCCTCTAAATATAAAGGAGAAATAAGTATTCTTGATCCCGATATCTCTTTAGTCGATCGTAAAGGAAATTATATTATGAATGAAGAACGAATAAATCCAATTGAAGTTAATCAAATCCTCAAAAATGATTGGTATGATGCAAAAAATTTCAAGAAATTTAACAGCAGCGACAATCTTTTTAAATTGGTATGCAGTAAAAAAGTTGATGGCTATGACAGTTCAAATTATTGCAATGAGTATGACAATGAAGGAGCGATCGAAATTAAGGCTGCATGGATGGTTGCCCAAGATATGGACGAAAAGGAAAGGGAGAAGTATTACATTACAAAGCGAGCAATCGACATTGATACCGAAGATGGTAATAAAGTTCCTAAAATAGTAGATGTAGCTTTAGTCGGGTTTCATATCTTTCACAAAACGAGCTATGCTGGTTGGGTTGTTGCAACTTTTGAGCATATAAAAAATGCACCTGATAATAATGACATTGAGAAACAAAATAACACTGATGAAAATTATAATCTTTACGATACTAATTGCGCAGGAAAAAGATGTCCAGGAAACAATCGCGTTACTGCACAAGAACCTTACCTCTGGGGCTTGAAAGAGACAGATAAATCTCTTGATAATGTGACGAACACTATTTATGCTATGACCAACAATAGGGGCAAAAATGAAGCACAAGTCCCCTCACAAATAACTCGAGAAAATCCCATAGATATATATGAAGAAAAGAGTAACGAAAAATGGCAAAAATTATTCAAGTCGATGAATGCATGGCCTCAATTCTATCAACTCATAGGAGTTCAATGGTTAGGTAATCCCGGATTACTTTTTACTGCTTCTGATGTAAGTGAAAGTCTGAATGGTGAGGAGCATTTGGCAAATGTTGCTTTAGAGCCTTTCGATCAAAAATTGAGTTCTTGTTTTAAGTGTCATTATAGGGCTAAATTGCCAAATAGCAATGCTCCTGCAGATTTATCCTTTTTGATTGGACATGCTGAAGATTGATCTGTTGTCAAGAATGGCAATTAACCCTAATGGATGTTAGTAATGCAGGCATCCTCACCCGCGAAGGGTGTACCTCACCAATCTGAAATCTGCTGTATACTGTAACAAAATTTCTCGCAAATATTAAATCTAATTAAGGAGATTACATTATGACATTCCCATTAGAAACTACTCTGCCGCCTGAACTGCAGGACTGTTCAGGTAGCATCACTGCAAGGAGATCTATAACACAATTATCTCAACTTATAGCCTGGATTTGGTCTGATGATGATTATTATCTAGTGTTTGGAAAAGATGGTAATGAAAAAATAGCTCAAGAAAAACAATTGAAAAAGTTTTTAATTGAAATTTTCACCAATCAAAGTATATATTCAGGAGCTTTTATTTCTTACGGCAATGAAGACGCAAAAGTACGAGCGGATAAATTATCTACATGTATTGACTTCCTGTTCAAAAGTCAGAATGATCAGATCAAAAAAGAAGACATTATCCCGGTTGAGATGGAAATACCTACACTCACATTAGAAGATCTGTTTATGAAAATGAATGGGAATCATTTCGTACTATCATTGCCGGATGGTCAAAAATTCGTAAATGAGTGTTACTTCATAGTGGTGACCAATACATTTGTGGGGAGTTGTCAGATAATAAATGACTCAAATAACCCCAAAAAATTCATTTCATACCTCGCTTTTCCACCTTGTTATCCAGTAAATGATCAAACAAAACAGGATTTCAAGAATTGGGCAAGTGAAAATATACAAATGAGCGGCAGCTATCTTCCTCCAATTCTTCTTCCCTTGGGGAGTTCCTCCTAGAGCCAAGTTATCTTAGGACTATAGAACCCATTAGACCTCTCCAGAAAAGACGGAGCAAGGAGTAGGGAGCAGGGAGTAGGGAGAAAGAATTGATAATTTATGTACGATAATAGATTTTACTTTTTATTATTAGACATCTCCAGAAAATAAATAACGGGAGTTAAACCATAGCAAAAAACTAACTTAATCCAGGAAAATTTACCCAAAAAAATCCTTTTTTATACCTTTTTGCTAAAAATCTATATTCCTGTTGGCTGTTACTAGATGAGCTGTTGCCTCTAAGAGTAAGAATTCTATTTTTTTTCGGAGATGTTTATTGGAGATGTCTATTAGACATCTCCAACACACCCTCGCAATTCGAACAACCCTTAGAACTGGTAAAACAATTGGGTAAAGTATCGATCGTTAGGGAAGAATAGTAAATATTGTAGGGGTAATATAAAATCCGGTTATACAGTAATCGCAAAATTACTTCCTGAACTTACAAATGTTAAGCATGAATACTAATTTAAAAATTTATGCTATTCAAATCCTTTCTTACTCCTTACTTCTTACTCCTTACTCCTCAGTAATACGATAACTAATTACCCGGATTCTATATATAGCATTTCCCAGGTTAGTGAGGTACACCGCTAAAGATCCCCCCTAACCCCCCTTGAGAAGGGGGGAACTGAAAGTCCCCCTTGAGAAGGGGTATTTAGGGGGATCGTTGATGTACCTCACCAGACTGAAAACCGCTATAAGAGGTAAAACCCTTACTCTATAGGCATTGTTTGTGTAAATAATCCTTTGTAGA
>NZ_JAAHHG010000047.1 GCF_010692555.1 Okeania sp. SIO3B5
TTCGTCTCTCATGATTCTGACCAAAGATATATTCTTTGGGGACAAGTCAAGATGCCCCTACACAGTCGGCATAGCGTCTAAACCATGCTTTGCTGCTTACTTTTGTCTAAACATTTGTATATCCAGATAATAGCACAGGACAACTAAAGTTGTCTCGTCTAAACAACTCCCTTGTTTTCATCCCCCGGTTAAAACAGGGGGGCTTTCAACGTCGCTTTTCGGTAAGCCTAAATCTATAAAGATATTGCTTGTGATATCCCTTTAATTAGGACTTACTGAATAAAATCTTTTTGCTGGGGTAGGAGACAGGAGACAGGAGACAGGAGACAGGAGAAATCGATCAGGAGCGAGGAGGTAGGAGCGGGCGTTTTGTCCCAAGATTGTTCTGCCCAACTATGCGCCTAAAATATTAACTTTTTGAGCGTGAAGAGCTGAAAACCAGGAACTTTTTAAAGGCCACAAAAAGGCTAAAGTATTTATATGTCAATGCTTTTAGATTTAATCAGCAAGCGCTAATTATCAAGAGGTAAAGTGCAAAAGTTATTACTTATTTAACACTACCGTATGATACTCCGTCAAGAATCTTTTTTCAATACTTTTTAGATTGCGGTCTAAGGTAAAAGATTGAGGTGGATAAATTGAAATTCTCTCAAAATCAGGATGTGAAGGATTGATCAAATAATTATATTCTTGAGGAATAATAGCAGAAGGAACCTTTAAAACTGCTGTTGTTTTAGCAGTTAACCATTTATCTCCAATCGAGGCTAAAACGAAAGGTGGAGAAGTATCGCGCCAGTTATGGGGTAATAAATTTTCATCTACTTGTTTAATCGGTAAATTCTCAGGAATTTTTACACCAATAGATACAAATATATTGCCAAAATTTTCTATTTCCATACTGACTAAAGTTTCTAATGTTGCTAGAGATAATGTGGCTGAAGTATAAATCAAGGATGTACCCTTAGAATTCCAACGTCCTCTGCTACAATTAGAAGCTTCAGCTTTAAAAGCACTATCAATATGTTTTTTATGAGAAATGCGCCATACTATTAAACTCATGATTATTATCTTGTCAACTACTAAAATTGAAGAAAAATTTAGGGTTCGGAATAAATGATTGCAAAGATTCAGACTAACTACTAATTAATTTTGTTTTCTGGCTCATTGTTCAATATTCATATAAGTTTGGTTGATCGTAAGAAGTATTCAACTTTTTGGTTCATGTTGACAGCACTACAGAATAAATAGGGTTTGCTGATTAAATATCGCGCTTATTGACTGATATTGGTTTGAGCAATTTTAGATCTGGAAAAAGTGCGAGATTTTAGGTGGTAATGGTTCAAAAATTCAGGATTTTGGTCAAGAGTTGGGCAGAACCATCTTGGGAAAATTCTTACTCCTACCTCCTCCAAATTCCCATTTATTCTGTCTCCCCCTCCTGGGAGGGGGAGGGGCGAGGGGTGGGTTGTCTCCTGTCTCCTACCTTCACCCATAAGACTTTTTCAGCAAGCCCTAAATAGGGTTTGCGTATGGAAAGTTTTTTTTGTTGGGGTAGGGAGTAGGGAGTAGTTAGAATCAATAGGGATTACAGAGAAACTGGCCAAAAGAATAGTAAGAGTAATTTTTTTGCCATATCTACCCGAAAATACTCGTTTTTTGAATGTTTTAGACCGAAAAGCTTGTACTTTTTCCAAACTTCAGAAGGCTAAAACCCTTACTTACCAACGTTTTAGCATTTAATCAGCAAGCCCTAAATAGAATAAAAATGCTGATACTACCTATCTATTTTTCAGCTTATAAATCCTGAATGATTTGCTGAAAAATAGATAGATAGGCAGGTTTTCAACCTGCCTTTTTCTATGTTTTTATTCACAACTACACAGAAATGAACTATTAGAAGATATTTGTAAAATTAATATTAGATAAATATTAGATAAATATTAGATAAATATTAGATAAATATTAGAAATATTAGAAATATTAATAATATTTAGATCCTGTAGGGTGCGAAGCGTGTTATGTAATACCAAATCCGCATATAACAAAAGGTGTTAACTAATATATGTCTACACCTTTTTTTGACCTGGATTTGGTATTCTACTATCCCACAATAATCAGTGCGTGAGGCGTAAAACCGTTCGCAAAGCGGAGGGGAGTTCTATCATTATTCCAGAAATGGTAAGTGTACTGTTACACACCCTACTTAATCTTTTGTTTACAAACAGCCTCTTAATGATGAATAATTAGCTATATACTCCATACTCTATTTTATTCAAAAGTTCATCTACTTGTTGTGTACCTGCATCCGTATCTAATAGTTCTAAAGGAGTTTTGCCACCCAAAGCACGATTTGATTTTTTCAGCCAATCTCTTGCTATTTCTACATTGTCAAATATATCTAACGTTTGTGCAAAAATTCTAGCAACACGATACAGTCTATCTGATTCTGAAAGATCTAGAGGTTTCTGATCTTTCTTGCGCCTAGATATAGTACGTTCAGAAGTTGCTAATAAAGTCGCCATTTGTGACTCAGAAATGCCACAATATTCTGCTACTTTAATCACAGAAATTATTGAAAATCCCTGACGAATTATACTGACTATTTGTAGTTCTTGGGGCAATTCCAAAATATTTTGAGGTATTTTCTCAAATCCTAAAATTTGATAGATTCTGGGGATGATTTCAGCTTCTGAGTTCTGAGAAACTTGATCTGGAGATAACATCTGGACGTCCTTTGAAAGTCATGTGTCTAATATTATAATGCCAGATGTCTGAAAAAAGTTGTGGAAATTTTATATTTATCAGATTTTACGACAAAGAACGGAATAGTTAGGACTTATGTGGATGATAAAACTTAGACAGGAAAATGTTTTTCCCACTGTTCCCAGATCCAGTTTCCCTTTAATACATAATTAATTCAGTAGGTTAACCTGCCGTAAAAGGAAGATAACATCTAAGAAAAAAAGTGTCCTGGATATAACTGAGTGCTAGTTGCTATATCTGAAGCTAAATATCCAGAATATAATTAATATATAACTGTTATGACTATTATTTATACTATACACCTCTAATCTTTCTAGATTGACTCAATACTCTCAAAGAGAGGAGCCAAAGAACAGGAGAATCAAAAAGATGAGAAAAAGTGTAAAGATGAAACTTTTAGAAAACATATTGCTTATTAATTACCTTATCTAAATTTTAGAAAATTTTGATACTTCCACCGTTAAATCAGAGATTATATACGGGGGATTCTTGCTTCAAATTTTTACCATAGTGCAGGATGGCAGAAATAACTAACCAGTTACAAAATCCTAAAAGCCTTACCAATCAAAAATGATTGACTGTCTTGAGTGTGTCTTACATTATGAGGGGACCTCAGAATTACACACTCGATGCATGACTTTTGACTTTTAACTTCCGCGTAGCAGCACTAGCTTTCTATTTGTACGCTAGGATAAAAGGCCACATAGTTTTGAATATTGTTGGCTTTTTCTTTAGGGTTGGGATAATACCAAGCACCATATTTATTTATCCTACCATCTACTTCTATATTATAATAGCTCGCTTCACCTTTCTAGAAACAGTTAGTATGGGTGTCTTTCTTTGAAAGTAAGCATTCAGCCGTCAGCCAGCCTCCTACCGGAGGAACTGCGGACTTCAGCTAGCCTCCTCCGGAGGAACTGCGGACTTCAGCTATTGCCTTTAGTTTAGGCTCAAAGCAATATTTAATTGTCTTACTATAAAAGTTGGCTCCCTTGCACTTCAAATCTATATTAATTTAAACACTGTCCTATATGAGAGAGTCTTATTGCTGTTAACGCAGTTCCTCCGGAGGAGGCTAGCTGACAGCTAATAGCTGAATGCTTACCTTTGAAGTATTTACGATTAACTATGTCTGGTGGGAAATAATAATTACCTTCGACCGTTTCACAGCGATCGCTCTGTAATAAAATAATACAATTCCAAATACCTTTGACCATTAGTTTTTCCTGGATTTTAGTAATTACGATATATAATCATATCAAATATTAAATTAAATTCGGAAAAATATCAAATCACAAATTAATTTTTTCCTGTCTAGATTCAATCGTCCTGGATTTAAGATGATTGAGTAATAATACGTTTCTACATCCCCAGCTTATTTTTATCTAAAAATCCAATTTTTTTTACTTTATCCAAATGCCAGAAAAGCTATTTTTCTAAAAGTTATTTTCAGATAACAAAAAAAGCAGCTTAACGAGCTGCATATTTAGAAATAACCGTTGTGTTTCTGTGAGGAAACTTTAATAAATAAATAAGTTCAATATAGAAAATAGTTTACCGAATAATTAAGGTTTAAAGCCTCTCATTAGCAAGGAAAAACAATAAAAAATTTTCCTTTGATTCAATCCTCTTCCTTTTAGGGAGAAGTAATTATCAATTATCCATTATTAATTATCAATTATTGAACTCTAATAGATTTATAGTATGTAAAAATAAATTAAATGTCAGTGATTAATCTATTGAAAAAAATGTGATTGTCAACACAAAAACTCAGTGATGCAGGTAACAAGTGAATTTTGATGCCTGCACTCTCACTGTTTTTTCAGCATAACTTTCTTATAGGGGTTTTCATCTTACGCTAATTAACCTAACTAAAAACGGAACAACGACAAAAAAATCAAAATGTATAGATACATGGCTAATTAGGATTTGCGGAAAAAGTCTGATGGTGATGATAGGTAACAGGGAACAGCTCCGAAAGGCAACAGTTTAGACTATCTGCTACGACCAAATTTTCGGCATTGTCAAGGGAAAAATATTAGTATTTTGAGACCAAAAGAGCCAAAAATCTTGCACTTTTTCAGAAGAAAAAGCCCTGGAAGCCTTTACAGGTATTGATTACAATTTTATTCAGCAAGCCCTAATTATTAGACTCCGTAATGGATATTGCACTTCTGGCATCTTCTATTCGATCGATGTGAGCTTTGAGTAAAGATAAATCTGTCGCGACAAATCTCTTGTTAGTTGTTAGATCGTAAGCTTCCCACTCTTGAGAAAAATCTACATCTTGCCAAATAAACCAATCTCGGTAGATTTCACCTTCATCAATATCACCACACAGAGCTAACCAATCATCTCCATCAAAATTGTCTACTGCTGATGCTACTAAGTCAAGCCACGCAATAGTAGTACAAGTATCTGTATCGATATCAACAGGAAAGGAGGCGGACTGGGAGAGGCAGATATTAGATGTCATTGCTAAATTCCTTGATTAACTCTATGCTCTAACTGTAGGAACTTTTAGCGCTAAATAGTAGTAGATATATGCCACTATCTGAATCAAACCATCTCAGATATCAGATTAATCTACCTTGTTATTACGAAAATGGTAAAGCAGAATCATCCTACGAGTAGACACTTTACAAATTGGCACTGTTATAGCAGGGAGTAGGGAGTAGGGAGTAGGGAGTAGAAGAGCAGGGGAGCAGGGGAGCAGGGAGTAGGGAGTAGGGAGTAGGGAGTAGGGAGTAGGGGAGCAGGGGAGTGAGGGAGTAGTAAATATAAGAATAATATACACAGGACTTACGCAAATTAACCTTGAAAACGCTATATTTAGCGGCGAATGGCATTTGCGTTCCGCAAAGCTCCGAATGGCGTCCTCACTGGATTTAGTTTCCGTGTGTAAGTTCTGATACAATCACTAGACATCTGGTGGAAATTAAAAATAAAATCAATTCTTATCCATAAATTGTCAATTATTTCTCCCTGTTCCCTGTTCCCTGTTCAATGAATAGATTTAATACCAATTCCCAAAAATAATGCTATACTTCCCATAGGACTTCAGTTATTAAGTAATAATAATGATTGAATAATGTTTGTGACGATTCTCGGCATTAAACCAAGAGATTTTATCTCTTTTTACCCTACTCCCTACTCCCTACTCCCTACTCCCTACTCCCTAATCTCAAGGAGATGTAGCAAGACTTTTGAGAAATGGTATAATACCATTTTTGATGTTGTAAATTATCTTTTTCGTCAAATAGACTTTTATATAAAGTCTTTTTATGGTGCTTATTATTCGTAACATTATTTTTTCATGCATGGTATTAGCCAAGAGTTGGGCAGAACAATCTTGGGACAATTCTTACTCTTACCTGCTCGCTCATATCATGTCCGGTTGAATAATTAGACTTTGGTGGAAGGAAGGCAGGAGGCAGGAGGCAGGAGGCAGGAGGCAGAAGCTTTTCTCCCATTGTCACCTTAATTTTATACACAAACGATGCTACCGGACATGATATCATTCCCATTTCTCCTGTCTCCTGTCTCCTGTCTCCTGTCTCCTACCCCTACAAAAAGACTTTTGAGCGCAAACCCTAATTATTCGGTAAATGTAAGAATAATGGGACTTACGATTGTTATCCATAAATTGTCAATTATTTCTCCCTATTCCCTGTTCTCTATTCCCTGTTCCCTGTTCCCTGCCATATTTTTTCCTTCACTCAAATGAAAAGCACTGTAAAGAAAATAGGATTTTAAGGCAGTTAGGTAAGTCACAAAAAAAATTTTTAACTGCCTAAAATACTCCACAGTCTCTATAGCTAAGGAGATACCTTAATAATTAAGAACAATTAATAGTTGAGGTGTTCAGAAATGCTTAATATTAATAAGATGAAAACAAATATAGTAGCGATCGCTGCAGTAGCTCTAACTATTTGTAGCACTCCCCTAGCACTTGCGGAAAATTATACCAGAGAATTTGACGAACAAAAATATCTACGTCAAAACCCTGATGTTGCACAGTTAGTACGTCAAGGAAAATATAAGTCTGGTTATGAACATTATGTCAGATATGGGCAATATGAAAATCGCCCCCCAGCTTTCAAAATATTTGATGAGCAGGAATATTTGCGACAGAACCCTGACGTTAGATCTGCCATACGTCGTGGAGAATTTCAGTCTGCTTACGATCACTATCTCAAACATGGTCAATATGAAAACCGTAAAGGTGCTTCTCAACCATCACAACCTGAATTTTATGATGATTATAATCAACCTCCTTTTGCTTACCAAAATTCAAGTTGTCAAAATATAAATCGTAATTTGTCTCAGGAGGCATTTTTCCGCACTGAAAGTCGAGTAATTCATATTTGTAGATATGAAAATACTAACAAATTAGTTTGGTTTGAGCGGAACAATAGAAGCAATTCTGGTTGGAAAACTTTTCCAGTAGAAGTTGCCTATAATGGTTTTGTTAATCCTCGTATGGGCTATTTTGTTAATAACAATGAATTTATTCATAAACGAGGAAATCGAAGAGTTTACAGAGAACAAGTTCTAACTCAATGGAGACATAATTGTACCAAAACATCTTCTTATTCATCATCGAATCCTTTTTTCAAGTCTAACTAGGGTTTGCTGAAAAAGTCTGTTAGTGAAGGAAGGGAACAGGGAACAGGGAACAGTTTAAACTATCTGCTACGGTCAAATTTTCTGATAGTCAGGGTCAAAAATTTACCATTTTGAGACAACAATAGCCAAAAACTAGGTACTTTTTCAGAATTGAAAAAGGCTAAAACCAATATCAGTCAATACTGTGAAATTTAATCAGCAAACCCTAACTAAAAAGTAATATCATTTCTCATAAAGAATGCTATACTTATGCAAGACTTCAATGATTAAGTAACTATTAGGGTTCAATAACTTCAATAACGATTATTTAGTCAGTTATTGTATATTATTTTTATGTTTATGTTTACTAGGATATAGATGTTGCATACAACGTCCCTACCCAATCCTCTACTCCGCTCAAGAAAACATAGAAAAGTTTTTTATTTTTGTATAATTTACCCGCATCTGTATCTTTCTAAAATGGTGAAAAGTAAACTTTTAATCATAAATTAAAAGCCTACATCCCCGTGTCTCCGTGTCTCCGCGTCCCCGTGTCTATCGAATAGGCTTTAGCCGAAACTTTTTCAGGAAGCTTTACCTCATTTGGGAGAGGCTTTCCTTGTTCAAAATCAGTAATATTAGATAAGGTTGTAGTAGCAATATCATTCAGTGCTTCTTCAGTGAAAAATGCCTGATGAGAAGTAATCAAAACATTCTGGAAAGATTGTAATAACTGGAAAGTATCATCCTGAATAACTGTATCAGATAAATCCTTAAAGAAAATATGTTCTTCTTGCTCATAAACATCAATTCCAAAATAACCAATTATTCCAGATTTTATGCCTTCAATTGCTGCTTTTGTATCAATTAATTGACCCCGACTGGTATTAATTAACATCACTCCTGGTTTCATTTGTGCGATAGTTTTGGCATTAATCAGATGATAATTTTCTGGTGTTAAGGGACAATGTAATGAAATGATTTCAGAGTTAGCTAATAACTCAGGCAAGTCTACATAACGAGTATCGCCAATCTCTTCAAATTGAGGATTAGGATAAGGATCGTACCCAAGCAAATGACAACCAAACCCGTGGAGAATCTGGGAAATAATGATGCCTATTTTACCAGTTCCTACAATTCCAACTGTACGATCGTGTAAATCAAATCCTAATAAACCATTTAAAGAGAAATTATCATCACGCCCTCTATTAAAAGCTTTATGTAGCTTGCGATTGAGCATTAAAATCATCCCAATAGCAAATTCTGCCACTGAATAGGGAGAATAAGCTGTCACTCGCACAACTTTAATACCTACTTCTGCAGCAACTTGTAGGTCAACATTATTAAATCCTGTACATCGTAAAGCTACCAGACGAGTACCCTGCTCCGCTAAGATTTTCAGAGTTTCAGAACCTAAATCATCATTGACAAATACACAAACTGCTTCACATCCAGTTGCAAGAGTAGCAGTTTTAGCTTCCAGTCGAGTTTCATGGAAAATAAACTCATGGTTAGCATTAGTAGCAGTATTAACTGCATCTAAAAATTGGCGATCGTAAGATTCGGTACTAAAAACAGCAACTTGCATATTAGATTAGGGAATAGGGAATAGACTTCATTAATTGATAATTGATAATGGATAATTGATAATTAGGGCTTGCTGATTAATTCTAAAAGTATTTACAGATAAAAGTTTTAGCGTTTTAGAGCTGAAAAAAGTACCAACTTTTCGGTGGACAAAGCTCATGCATGCTAGTACTTTGGGATGATTATGGCAGAAAAATTGAGAGACAAAACTTAGCTCCTACCTCCTCTACATTCCCATTTATCCTGTCTTCCCCTCCTGGGAGGGGTTAGGGGTGGGTTGTCTCCTGTCTCCTGTCTCCTACTCCAGCAAAAATACTTTCCATACGCAAACCCTAATTACCTCGGGTTTTAACGGGACTTTAGCAAATTTCAAGCCCAAACAAACCCTAAACTCTCTTTATGAGCAGGACTTACGCAAATTGACTTTGAAACTACCATCTGTAGGGGTGAATGGTATTCGCCCTCTCTATATGTAGAGTCTCTGCGTAAGTCCTGAGTATTTAAAATGTTCTCATTTTTCCTTCGACTACTATAATTATCAATATAGCAATGAGCGCTCAGGTATTTACAATGTCCAGCTCAAAGTGCAGTAAGCGAAAAGGTATACAAAAAATAATGTGTAAATATGTCAGCGCACATTGCTATACTTAGCTATCAGCTCCAGTCAAATGATTGTTGGGTTACGCTGACGCTTCACCCAACCTACTACTGCAACTATCAACACAGCGCTACACGCAAGTTAAAAGTTAAAAGGTAAAAGTCAAAAGTAATCCCTGAGTGACTTTCAGTATTTAAAATGTTCTAATCTTGAGTCACAGCAAGAATTTAACTCCTAACTTCTGACTTCTAACTTCTGACTTCACCGTCAGGCCACTTCCAATTAACGATATCAGGTCTGTCAATACCATGCTCATAAGCATAATTTTGACAAGCTATTTGCTCATTGCGGAATTTTTCCTTCGCATGAGCACCTGCAACCTTTAGCTTCTCTACTCGATCAATCACATCCATCGCAATACTGAAGCGGTCAATATTGTTCCGAATAGCTAATTCCAAAGGCGTATTAATATTACCCTTTTCCTTATAACCCCTGACATGGAGATTATTGTGATTCGTGCGACGGTAAGTATAACGGTGAATCAACCAAGGATAACCGTGGAAGTTAAAGATAATTGGTTTATCCAGAGTAAACAAACTATCAAAATCGCGATCGCTCAATCCATGAGGATGCTCCGTATCTGGTTGTAACTTAAACAAATCAATCACATTGATAAAGCGAATCTTCAAATCAGGGAAAGCTTCTTGCAACATCATATTAGCAGCCAAAGCTTCCTTCGTAGGAATATCACCAGCAGTTGCCAATACAACATCAGGTTCCACTCCTTGATCGTTACTTGCCCAATCCCAAATTCCAATACCCTTAGTACAATGCTTAACAGCAGCATCCATATCCATGTACTGCAAGTGCTTCTGTTTGTCAGCAACAATCACATTAACATAGTTCTTACTTCGCAAACAATGGTTTGCAACTGACAGCAAACAATTAACATCAGGGGGTAGATAAATTCGAGTTACATCCGGTGTCTTATTAGAAATCACATCTAGAAAACCAGGATCTTGGTGAGTAAAACCATTGTGGTCTTGTCGCCAAACTGTTGAAGTAATCAATATATTAAGAGAAGGAATTTTTTCACGCCAACTAAGCTCATTACACTTCTCTATCCACTTAGCGTGTTGACCCACCATCGAACCAATGACATGAGCAAATGCCTCATAAGTAGAGAAAAAGACGTGTCTTCCAGTCAAGATGTATCCTTCCATCCAACCTTCAAGAGTATGTTCGCTCAACATTTCCATCACGCGACCATCACGCGCCAGCTCTCCACCATCTAAATCTTCCGGTAGAAACTCTGCCATCCAAGTCTTCTTACTGACTTCATAAATAGCACTTAGTCTATTAGAAGTATTTTCATCAGGTCCGAATACCCGGAAATTAGTCATGTTATTACCCATGACATCTCGGAGAAACACACCCAAAGGACGAGTATTTTCTGCCTCTATTGTTCCAGGTTTATCTATCTGTATGCCATATTCCTGGAAATCAGGCATATTCAACTCTTTGCAGAGGAGTCCGCCATTAGCATTAGGATTCGCACTCATCCGACGGGCACCATAAGGAGCTAATTCTCGCAATTCTGCTAATAATTTACCATTAGCATCAAAAAGTTCCTCTGGTTTGTAGCTACGCATCCACTGTTCCAGAATTTTGAGGTGTTCTGGATTTTTAGCAACATCAGTCATCGGTACTTGGTGTGCCCGCCAGAAGCCTTCAATTTTGTGGCCATCAATTTCTGATGGTGCAGACCATCCCTTGGGAGTTCGGAATACAATCATCGGCCAGCGTGGCAACTCAGCATTGCCAGAAGTTCTAGCTTGTTGTTGAATATTTTTAATTTCCTGAACACAATGGTCTAAGGTAGCTGCCATTGCTTGGTGCATACTATCTGGGTCAGATCCTTCCACAAAATAAGGTTCATAACCATAACCCAAAAAGAGATTTCTTAAATCTTCATGGCTAATTCTAGATAAAATTGTTGGGTTATTAATCTTGTAGCCATTCAAGTGCAAAATTGGCAGAATAGCACCGTCTGTAATTGGATTAATAAATTTGTTAGAGTGCCAGGATGTAGCCAGAGGTCCTGTCTCGGACTCACCATCTCCAACAACTGGTACACAAATTAAATTTGGATTATCCAGAATTGCACCTGTAGCATGAGAAAGTACATAACCAAGTTCACCTCCCTCATGGATAGAACCTGGAGTTTCTGGCGTACAGTGACTACCAATACCACCAGGAAAAGAGAACTGTTTGAAGAATTTTTCTAAACCTTGTACATCTTGACTTTTGTCTGGATAAACTTCTGAGTAAGTGTCCTCTAAATAAGTTGGAGCTAGTACTCCTGGTGCGCCATGTCCTGGACCAGACATAAAAATCATATCGAGGTCAAATTTTTTGATAACCCGGTTGAGATGTATCCATATAAAGGCTTGACCAGAACTTGACCCCCAATGTCCCAAAATACGGCTCTTAATTTGTTCGGGTTTTAGAGGTTCCCGTAGGAGAGGATTCTTTTTCAGGTAAATCATCCCTACCATTAAATAGCAACAAGCACGCCAAAAAGCTTGCATTTTTTGGACTTCATCAGGGCTGAGAGGTGTGCCTTCAACTGTTGAACGCGCCTGGCCAAAAGCACTAATCGAAGCTGTTTTTTCTGGTGTTGATACCATAATTTTTAGATTCCTTATACAAAATTCTACGTCTTTGTCTTTAGTAAGCAGGGCAAATGTCCATTGCTAGGATTAAGTTGAATTGAGCAATTTTAAACATTCATTCTTGTTTCTGCTTATAGTAGAGGTGACATGGCTATACTACTATGCCGAGCTAGGTACAAATAACTATAATTAATTTCTACAATAAAACTGTCATCAAAATAGTTAAAATTTCGTTAAGTTTAGTATTTATAATTAGGGCTTGCTGATTTAAAGATCGCGCGCATTGACTGATATTGGTTTTAGGCAATTTATGTCTGGAAAAAGTATGAACTTTTCAGCAAGTAATGGTTACAAAAGTGAGGATTTTCACTGAAGCAAAAGCCGAAAAATCACTTTTACTATTATTTTGGCCACTGAATCTGTAATTCCCATTTATTCTACGTCTTAACTACTCCCTACTCCCTTTTTCCCCTCCTGGGAGAGGTTAGGAGTGGGTCCCTACAAAGAGCAAAAAGACTTTCCATATGCAAACCCTAATTATTATCTTTAATTCAATCAAAATAATATATAGATATATACCAATATTTATATATACCAATTATGTTATAGGTGATAGAATGCCCTATTTTATTAGAGGCGTTCATTAGACATCTCCAAAAATACTCAAACGCCTATCCTAACTATCTTTAGTGGAGCGATCGCTACTCATTAAAATAGTTAACTTGTACGGTTTTATGGGTATCAGAAATACTTTGTGTTACTAATCTAAATATCTATTGCACTTTTATTTATTATTTTTATCTCAAATTTTTATGATTTTTACTAATATAAATGAACCAATTATTAATCGGACTATACCACATATTTTTAAGATTACTTTTTCATAATTATTATGTAAGCATTCAGCCGTCAGCCATCAGCTATCAGCTATTGCTTTTAGTTTAGGATCAAAGCAATATTTAACTGTCTTACTACAAAAGTTGCCTCCCTTTCCCTTAAAGTAAGTTGTTAATTTAAACACCGTCCTTTAAGGAGAGAGTCTTGTTGCTGATAGCTGACAGCTAATAGCTGAATGCTTACATTATTATCTTTTAATCTGAATCTTTCTCTAGCAACTCCAAATATTTTAATTAATCTTATCACATGGTCTACAAATATTCTATTTTTGGCTTTTTCTTTATTTTATTCTTTGATTTCTGGTGGCATTTCTTTTTTTCTTGGCTTTTTTTTTGGTGTAGTTGTTCTCTCTACTCCTTCATAAGCTTTATCTCCTTGAAATTTTTGTTTTTTATCAAAATTATGCTGTTGTTCTCTTAATATATTTAAATCACTGACTGGACCTTTTTATCCTACTATTACATCTACTATTTATGTTCCTTTTGGTGTGGTTATTATTGGTTTTTTAAAAGTATAATTCTTCTTTTTTCCTGAGTAATATTTTTCTTGTTTTTTATATTCATTTGGTCTTTCTATACTTTGTTCTGTGGCAAGCATTCAGCCGTCAGCTATCAGCTAGCCTCCTAGGTCGGAACTGCGGACTTCAGCTATTAATTTTGGGGAAGGTAAAAATAATTGAGAAATTGAGACAGAATAAAAGTTACTGTTAAAGTTCCCTTCCTAAATCTTAGAAGTAATGAATAATTAGGGTTTGCTGATAGCTGACTGCTAATAGCTGAATGCTTACGTTCTGTGCTATCTACAATTAATTCTAATTCTGTTAATATTTCCTTGACCCATTCCAATTCATTTTCTTTTTTTTTACTTCTTCTAATAAACTTGCTGGCAGTAATTCTCTGAGAATATCTATCCAGTAATGGAAAATATTATTAGGACTTTATCCACTTATCTTAAAGTTTATTCCTAGTGTTTGAAAAGTTGGTACATGATGTAAATAAAATAACGTTAAAATGATTTATTCTTCCCTGGTTAAGGTCTTTTTTCTTCCTCCACCTGCTTTAATTAATCTTTTTTCTGTTTTGGCAATCGCCTCTTTTTTTTCTGATTCTATTCTTTGGGCATTTTCTATTAATTTCATTAGCTGTTTGTAAGTAATACCAATGTAAGCATTCAGCCATCAGCTATTAGCTAGCCTCCGTAGGAGGAACTGCGGACTTCAGCTATTAATTTTGGGGAAGGTAAAAATAATTGAGAAATTGAGACAGAATAAAAATTACTGTTAAAATCTCCTTCCTAAACCTTAGAAGTAATGAATAATTACTAATTGCTGTTAACGTAGTTCCTCCGGAGGAGGCTAGCTGACTGCTAATAGCTGAATGCTTACATACCAATAATTCTTTTTGTTTCCTTTGGATGATTATAAATATATTCTAAAGTTGGATTCGTTTTAGTGACCGCATACATAAATGGTTTTTATGATTTTACCTTATTTTCTATTTTGGAGATGTCTATTATAATTTTTTTATTATGTTTAATTAATTCAGCTTATTTGATAAATTTTAACATAAGCATTCAGCTATTAGTAGTCAGCTCTCAGCAATAAGACTCTGCTTTTAAGGACATAGTTTAAATGAATATAGACTTTAACGACTTTTGTAGTAAGATTAATTCTAGCTCAATTAATACAGCTTTAAAGCCACAGGAAAAGCAATAGCTGATAGCTGATAGCTAACGGCTGAATGCTTACATTTTAACTACTATGGTTTTGATTTTTTCATACTTAGTTTAAGCCTATAATTTATCTTGATTGGCGTTGGTGAAAAGAGGTATGATATCCTGCTAGGATAAGAGCGCGAACAAAAAACTTTCTTCTACTACTACTCTTTCTTATTCTTTCTTCCTTCCTGACTCCTGACTCCTGAATCCTAAATAATTAAGATTAATATTATACACGCCCTTCAGCAACGCCTCTTGATTTTTAGATACTTTGATAGCTTGACCTAAACTAATGTTTTTTATGTAATTCTGTCATAGAAAGTTCTATATCATCAGTAAGTATCTTCGCAGCTTGCTTTGTAGAATAATCAAGATAATCTTTGACTTCTAAAGGAGATCCTATATTAATCTTAACACCACACCTCCATGGTGGAGGAGCTGGATGATCGTATAAAATGCTAATAGGAATAATTTTTAGATTAATTTCCTTTTTGCTAGATAATGCCTGTAGTGCTATGCGAGCAACTCCTGATTGAACTGGATAAATTTTTTGCTCTTCTGGATATATTCTTCCCTCAGGAAATACTACCAACATTTCCTGATTTTTTAAGAGTTGAACGCTATGGCGAATACTAGCAATTCCTGGGTTATCGCGATCGATAGGAAACCCACCCAAGCGACGAATAAACCAACCTTGAAAACCTAGTGTTTGTTCTTCAGAGACCATATATCGAAGTTTACGGTTAGTCACAAACAAACCTGCTGCATAAGCAATAATTAGAGGGTCCCAGCGAGAACGGTGAGTAGGTGCAAGAATAATTGCATCTGTTTTTGGTATATTTTTTTGACCCCTGATTTGTATTTTGAAATAAAAAGGTACAATAATACAGCATGACACAAAGTAAGTTAGTGGAGTTAGCCAAGGTGAAAATTCAGAGGTAACTTCTGTAGATGCTTGATAGTTTTTAGGTTTATTATTTTCAGTCATTGGTGATATCAAGGTAAGAAGGAGTTTACAGGAGGAATATTTATACAGTCGTACAGTATTTTAACAGACTCGATCAATTTTTTAAGGGTGCTGAAAGTAATACTTCTTTTTGATTTTAACCAGATGTCTAGTGTCGCTACGCGGAAGTTAAAAGTCAAAAGTCGGGCATCGAGTGCGTAATTCTAAGGTTTCCTACGGTGCTTTTAAAGTGTTGCTGATTTGAGGTATGAAATTCAATTTTGGGTAAATTTTCAGCCAAAAACAAGAACTGAAACTATATCTAGGGTTTGCGCTCAAAAGTCTTTTTTAAGGAGTAGGGGAGCGGGTTATTGAGGACACACCAGAGGGGGAGACAGGGAGACGCGGAGATAGGGTGTCACCGACACGCCGCGTCCGGTGTGTCTCCGTTTCCTCATAGGGGAGTAGGGGAGAATTTTTTTGCCCAACTATGCGCTCTTTAATGCGCTCCATGCATGACCATTAAGAGCTTAAAACCATGTACTTTTTCAATACCTAAAAAGGCACTTACCTTTATCTGGTAATTATTTGATATTTAATCAGCAAACCCTAAGTAATAATCATGATTCAGTAATGAATGTAGAGGATTATCGGCATTAATCCAAAATATCTTATGCCTTTGAACCCTACTCCCTACTCCCTACTTCCTATTCCCAAGGAGATGTAGCAAAACTTTTGAGAAATGGTATGACTCCTATAATTCTTTTTTAGACGAGTTGCTACAGGTCGCCCATTGTAAGCATTCAGCTATTAGCGGTCAGCTTTTAGCTTTTTCATAGATAATGTCATATACACTGCTAAGGTCAAGGTCAGTTTTTTTCCAATACTTTATAATTCTCCTTGCATTTTTTAATACTCATTCCTGCTCTCAAGGCAAAGAATTAATAGCTGATAGCTGATAGCTGATAACTGAATACTTACCGAAAAATTGTGGTTTAAAGCCTCCCCTTTTAAAGGGATAATAAAGAAAAATTTTCCTTTGAGTCAATCCTCTTCTTTTCAAGGAGAGGTAATAGAAATCTCCAATAATAAAAAATAAAATCAATTATCCCAAAGAAATCATCAATTCTTCCCCTCCACCGGAGGGGTTAGGGGTGGGTTCCCTACTCCCTACTCCCTACTCCCTCTTTTCTGGAGATGTCTAATTGTTAATTATTCATTATTAATTATTAATTATTGAAAGCGCATCTAAGTCTTTCCTAGTAGCTAACTTCTTTTTCAATGCTTCTTTGACATCCTCCCGACGCTGCTCTACGAGAGCTGCGCGGGATTCCCATCCATCAAAACAACCGAAGTTGAATTGGCTCAGGGCGGGTAGACGACTCATTGCTGCTTGCTGGCTTTTTACGACCAGTCTTACGGGTGCTCGGAGTCTTGTTTATTGTCTCGGACTGTCCGCCCGCGACTACAGCCTCCTGCGGAGGAGCTACGCTAACAAAAAGTGTTAATTGAATTGGGTTCTCAAGTTCAACATTTTCTTCAACCTTGGTTATCGGTTGAGTTACTGTTTCAACTAATAAATTATCTAAACTGGGGACCGCTCACCCAACAAACAAGCGCCCATCTCTTACCTTGAGTAATAGGTGTTACTTCATGAAGTATTATAGAAGGAAAGAAAACCATTGTTCCTCTTCCTTTTGGCAATTTTCCTGGTTCTCTATTAGTATACAACTTCAGTTCTGAACCTTCATAATCTTGAGGATTAGAAAGTTGGATCGAGATAGAAATTTTCCGATAATAATAAAGATCCCCATTATCTAGATGTTTACTGTAATGATCCTGAATATTTTCCTGATTATCACTAGCTTCATAACATAAAAGATTTAAAGAATCAACTATACCGTAAATATCATAATTCCACCACTGATTATTGGCATATTTAACACTATTAGTTAACCTTTCCCAAAGCCATCTCGTTGATGCCGAATAATTCACACCCCAGGCTTTGACTTGACGAAAATCTGGCTTCAATTTTCCATCTACAGTTGGGTTTGATGGCCTTATTTGTTTTGATAAAGAAATAACCCAGTCACACTCTTTTTCTGTTAAAGCGCCCCAGTTTTCACCTGGTTGACAGAAATGTTCTTTTTTAGAAGCATCATAGCAAGTGTATGTAATTTGACGATACTTTTGTTCAGGAGAAATCCAAACCATATTTTTTCAATCCTTACTTTAGGAAAACTTTTTATCAGGAAAGGCAGAGAACAGGAAGCATTTATGAAGAAGGAAATTCTGATTCTAGTTCCCGCTGCCCGTGACTGAAGGGAACAAGAGCATAAAACCCCAATCAATTGTTCCTTCTGCCCTCTGCCTTCTGCCTTAGTTCATCGGAATTGAGGACCACTAAGCCAACCAATAAGTTCCCATCTTTTACCTTCAATAATAGGGGTTACTTCATACAAAGTAAATGAAGGAAACATAATCATTGTGCCTCTATTTCTAGGTAATATTTGGGGATTTTCTTGTAGATACAAATTTAGTTTTGCACCCTCATAAGTATTAGGACCGGATAATTCTACAGAAAAAGAAATTTTCCTACAAGAGAAAGGATATTCATTATCTATATGTAAATCACAATTATCTTTAACCTGATTAGAACTATTTGTGCTGTCATAACAGAGAAGCTGTAGAGGCTCTAAAATTCCCACAATATCATAATTCCACCAATTATTATTTGCAGTTATAAGATTATTAATTAATCGTTGCCAAAGCCAATTTGTTGCTTCCGTTTGAGATATTTCCCAAGCATTAGCTTGACGATAGCTCTGGTGAAGACCCTCAAATCTATGGCTTTTATCCTTGAATAAATTTTGTGAAAATGAGATAATTCTGTCACACTCTTGTGCTGTAAAAGCTCCCCAATTTTCACCTTTTTGACAAAAATGACTTGACTGACTACCATCGTAACAAGTAAATGGAGTTTGATTATATTTTTTCTCAGGATACATCCAAAACATCTTTAATGCGTTGTCTATGTAATCTAATTAGTATTGATGAATATCTAAAAAAATATTATACAAACTATCACGCATAAATATTATAAAAACTTTGTAAGCATTCAGTTATTAGCAGTCAGTTAGCCTTCTACAGAGGAATTGCGTTAACAGCAACAAGACTTTCTCTTTAAGAAAAGTGTTTAAATTAATATAGACTTTTTTAAGGTCAAGGGAACCAATTTTTGTAATAAGACAATTAATAAAGCTTTGCTCGTAAACTAAAAGCAATAGCTGATAGCTGAAGTCCGCAATTCCGACCATAGGAGGCTTGCTTACGGCTGAATGGTTACAAGACTTTGATAAATAGACCTTTTCTCAAATCCTCAATAAAGTCATTCCATGAAACATCTATAGAACCAATTTGAATTAAAAATATAGGGAAGTTGACATCCTCCCCGGCTGTTAGGCGCGGGGATTCCTACCAAGCCTTAGCTCCTCAGCGGGTTGACGTTTTGCTGGCGCAAAGCTCCGCTAACACAGGCTGCTGCTACTTTTGCAGTAGTCTTACACTTGCCTCCGCGTCCGTTTAATGTCTCGGACTGCCCGCCCGCGACTAATATATTTATTGCTGCGTTGGTATCGCGATCGTGTTTAGCACCACAGTTAAGGCATTCCCACTCTCGTACTTGAAGGTCTAGTTTGCCTCCACGAAAACCACAACAACTACATTTTTGACTGGTTGGCTCCCAACGATTAATTACTCTGAAATCGCGACCGTATTTTTCTGCTTTACCTTCTAAAAGTGTTCGGAATGTCCGCCAACCTAAATCTGATATGGCTCTAGATAATTTACGATTTTTAACCATTCCAGAAACATTGTCATACCTCTAAAACAATTGTTTGGTTTTCACGAATTATTTCAGTGGATAATTTATGCAGAAAATCTCTCCTGGTATCTTTGAGTTTGGCATGTTTGCGTAGCATTCCGTAGGAAAATTTAGCTACTCTCAATCTAGCTTTTTCATATCGTTTAGACTTTAAGGTTTTCTTGGATAATGATTTACTTAACTTTCGTTAGCGCAGCTCCTCTGTTAGCGCAGCTCCTCCGGAGGAGGCAAGAGGCTACTTTTTAATCCGTTTTTTCAATGGTTTAGGAGCATTAACCTTCCTACCATCGCTAAATGTAGCAAAAGTTTTTATGCCTAAGTCTATCCCCACTGAATTATCAGTATGGGGCAAGGTTTTGGCACAAGTTTCTACTACAAAACTTAAGAAATATCTATGAGCTGAGTCTTTGATAATTGTTACTGATGATGGAGGAACAGGTAACTTTCACGGGCGAAACTATCTTGAGTTTTCCAATCTTCGCTAAATAAACTTTATGCTGACCAATTTTAAAACCTCCCCTTGTAAACCTAGCAGTTTGCTTTGACTTTCTAATGCATAAATTTAGGAGGTTTTATAGGTTTACCTTTTCTCTGGCCTTTTGTTGATTGAAAAAAGTTTTGATAAGCCTGGTTTAAATCATTCAAAGATTGCTGCAATGGTATGTTAGAAACTTCTTGAAGCCAATCTCTATCTTCAGTCTTTTTTGCTTGAGTAATAAACTGTTTTTGTAGTTGTGAGTTAGTGGGTTTCTTACCTCCTGATTTGTATTTTTCTTGACAGAAAGCTAGGCTATCATTCCAAACAACACGAACGCAACCAAATAGCTTTGCTAATTGATGCTTTTGTCCCGGTGTTGGATATATGCGATACTTAAATCTAGCTTTCATAATTCGATATTTGAACTAACAGTATTGTAACATATTCATTGAAACACTTAACAACTAAAAAATAACCCTAGAATGGCGAGGCTTGGGACCCAATTTTTCGGTCAAAAAGCAAAAAGCTGAAATGCTGAAGCGCTGATAGCTAGTTAAAAATATATAGGAAAGTGCAGAGTATTTTTCAACTCCGCTAGTATCGGCAATTGTAAGCACTAAGATAAGGAAGAGGGAATAAGTAGGGTTTGCTGATTAATCATGAAAGCCTTGGCAGGTAAAGTTTATAGCATTTTTAGATACTAAGGGAGTATCAGCTTTTAGGTGGTAATGGTTCAATTAGGAGGGTATTTTGGGCAAGATAGGGGAAGAAAATCACTTTTACGATTCTTCTGACTACCTCTTCTATAATTCTCATTCCTCCTGACTTCACCGATTCACCGATTCTGGCTCCTATCCCTACCACTCATACTTTAATCAGCAAACCCTAGGTAGGAAAGCTTACTAGAAAACTCCTCACCAAAAAATATACTTAAAAACCAGAGCTACTATAACGCTCTTCTGCCCAAGGTTCACCTCTTGTGTGATAACCATTCTTCTCCCAGAAACCCAACTCTTCATCTTTGAGAAACTCTAACCCATTAATCCATTTGGCACTTTTCCAAGCATAGAGGTGAGGAACTACCAATCGTACAGGGCCACCATGATCTGCTGGTAATGGATCGCCAAATAAAGTGTGGGCAAAGAAATTTTCTTCTCTGAGAAAGTCATTCACAGAAATATTAGTAGTGTAGCCTCCATAACAATGTTCCATAATATGGACAGCTTTAGGATCGACTTCTACACGCTCCATAAAATCTGTAACTTTTACTCCTGTCCACTGAACATCTAGTTTTGACCAGCGAGTCACACAATGAAAATCTGCTGTGAAGTGATTTTGTGGCATGGCCATTAAATCTGACCAAGTAAAGGTTAATGGTTTAGCCAAACCCCATACTTTCAATTCCCATGTATCTGTACTGATATTAGGAGTTTCGCCATAAGTCAGTACGGGAAAGCCTTTAGCCAAGTATTGGCCGGGAGGAAAGCGATCGCTATTTTCTGCTTCTGGTTTGTGGAAAAATTTACCTAACATGATGAAAAACTTTTAGTAACTTACCTTGAATAGCTGAATTTAACTACTTTAGTTTCTGCAAATGCTAATATTCCTGAATTATTTCAGGAATTTATTCGTTCAATGATGAATAAAATTGACAAGTTTCTGTTTTGACTTTTTTAGTTGAGGAACTAAAATTTCATATAAAAAATTTGATAGTTTGGAATTCTCCGTGCTTCCACTGAGGCAGGAAAACTTATCAGTGATTTCACCGTTATTCCCAAGTAACCGGTTTCACATGAAATATAGTAATTGCAACTATTCTATATTTTTATTTTGGCACAAATTATGTTTTTTGCGCAATCCTGAGCTAGAATTGTACCCTAATTGAAAGGTAATGAAGCTTTTAAAGTTATGGATCATAATGGATCTAATTTCATATTCTCAATCCCGTTTCTAATAGTTAGATACTAATTCTAAAATGTGGGAATTTATTCAATCTTTAGCTATACTATTTATCTAGATCGCTCATTATCGAAAACTTATTAAGAAATATCATGAACCTGAACTATATAATTCCTTTAAGTATTTCTTGTCTGGCTATTGTTGTCAGTTTAAATTCTGATGTCAAAACTCTGGACGGAATTCCTCGCTTGCTAGCACCATGCATCGGATTCATTGGATTAATATGGTTTTTCAACCTTATTCCTTGGTTATTGAAGGTTGGTTGTATACTAATTTTACTTTCTATTCGTAAAACTGCCCTAACTCAATAATACCAATTCAATAAATGTTTGTTATTCTTTCTTTAGTAGGAGAGTTGAGGAGAAATAAAGATAAGTATAATTGCTCCTAGCTCGTAATCATCAAAAAGGTCATTGCACCTGTGTTAATTACTTAGTAATTGAAGTTTCACCTAAGTTAAGCATTCTTTTTTCACACTTGGTATAACTAGATTTTTTTACTGTTAATTTTTTTTTGATGAAAATCACAAATGATTTCAGAAAATAGTTTTACTGAATTAAGTTATAGTATTAGGACTTATCAGGTAGTTTTTTGCAACTTATCCTGTGAAAAATATAGCAATGTGCGCTGGTATATTTACAAATTACAGCAGGTGTCCAATAGCTAAAAATCTTATATGATTCCTACGGAATGCTTGCGCAAACAGCTTTTCATTTCCCCTGTTGCCTGTTGCCTGCGCACAGCGCTATAGATATCATTCTTCTGCTTTTACGATCGCGGAGGCTTGTTTATCGTTTTCAGTCATCTTTGAAATTATCATCAAAATCAACAAAGCCCAGAAAGTTTTGTTAGGATAAAGAAATTCACCTAAAATGTCCTTCTAGATTTAAACTGCGGTCAGGGTTTTTCTAGTTGAAGAATCCCGCTCTGTCTCGTAGAGCAGCGTTGGGAGTATGTCAATCTATAATTTCCTATATTGGTAGTAGACTGACACAGCTAAAACTGTGCACTCTTATTTTTATTTCTAGGTGTCTTTATCTCCCCTACTCCCCCACTCCCCTACTCCCCTACTCCCTAATGCACCATTTTAGATGAAACAGTCCAGTAGGCATTCTATTGCATCTAGTCTCTTAACAGAGGAATTTAACGCCACACCGTATGAAAAAAACTGTAGAAAAATGAAACAGTTTTTATCTTGATATTGGATTAACCAATACTGGCGCTCTCGGCATAGCTCACTATTCCCATCCTACGGAATGCTACGCAAACGGCAGTAAATGCCCCTAGGAATTTCTTATCTTATATTTGAAGACTACCATTATACCAAATTGATAAATATTTGCTACAAATAGCTAGGATATTTATTAGGAGTCAGGAGTCAGAACTCAGGAGTCGTATGGGAATCGCTTTAATACAATTTTTTAGGGCGTAAATTATCTTTTTTGTTAAAGGGATATTTCCTATAAAGTCTTTTTATTGCTCTTACTATTCGTAACATTCTTTTTTCACGCTTGGTATTAGACATCTCCAATAATTAAAAATAAAATCAATTCTTATCCATAAATTATCAATTATTCTTCCCTGTTCCCAGCTCCGGTGTTCCCTGTTCCCTCTTTTCTGGAGATGTCTATTAATGTCAGCATTAATCACTTTACCAGTTGCACTCAGTTTGGAAACCACGTTTGACTCGTTTACCTACATACAATTCATGCTCTCCTGGCAATTCTAAGTCAAGTGCAGAAGTTTTACTGGTGTAACTTTCTTCAGTCTCAATCACTTTAATTCCTGCTAACACACACTTATAAGTTATCTGTTTGACTAACTAAAAATGTGGTATTTGAGTAAAATTTTGGTTATTTTTTTTGCCGATGTTTGCACCTTGTTTCCAATTATCATTTTTTCCAATTACTACAGTACCAATATTATTTGTGGTTAAATACTCAACCACTAATTTACTGGTGTTATGCAGAAATTCTCCACAAAACGATTTCGGTGATAGGTTAACGCTTCAATCTTACGGCTAGTTTTTTTCTGGCCCTTGAGAACACTTTGATATGCCCGCTTTTCCCTTGTTGTAAAGCTGATTGACGCTTTTTAGTGGCTTCCCATTAACAAGCAGAGGTTTCACACCAGGCTTGTTTGTAGCTAGAGCAACTAATTAGGGTTTGCGCTCAAAAGTCTGAAAACAGTTGATTTGTTATTCAAAGAAAAGGTTGGATAATTTTTTGTGATCATCATTCATTTAAGTATAATTTTAAATTATTAAACACATCGCAAAAACAGTTTTTGGAGCAAAAAAGTACAAAAAAAGAGAAAAAGCCTCTTTTAAGAGGGAGGAAAGATTGATTACTAAAAAAGTAATTGCGATAGAACTCCGTTCCGCTACGCGATCGCAGTTGTGGAAGTTTCCGAAAGTTTGGTCATTACTTTCTCCAAGTTAAATCCTCTTTTTGCTTGCCCGAATTTGCCCTCAATATGGTTCCGCAATCTTTCATCGCTCTTGAGCTTGTTTCTTCTTTTCTTTATCAATATTTTTTGGTGGTCAACGAACGGGAGGACCACTCATTCTAATACCTTTCTCTTTACAGAATTTTCGGTTTTCTCTTGTCCTGTAAATCTTGTCTGCATGAACTGACTCTGGGTAATGACCTGTGTAATTTTTAAACTCTTCAACTGATCGCTTTTCAATCTCCTGATTCATTTTAGTTATCCCAACTTATTCGGTGTAAAAATACATATCCATCTATGCAACTTGCAGACAGTTTAGCACCAAATTCTGTATTTTTCCTGCTTTTCCTCTCACTATTGAACGTACATTAGGTTTATTTATACTTACTATTCTTGACTCTATTTGTTGTTTTTTGTTCTCCCACATATATTGTTGTTGACGATATACTTCACTCACCACCAATAAAGTTCTATATTGTCTATTACTAAGACTTTCTAGACTCGCACCTTTCTTTATTAGTAGGTCTATAGTTTTTAAATTTTTACTAACATATTTCAGTTGTTTTTTGATGGCTTTCCTGATTTCCTTACAAGTCGGCCGTCTTTTTTTGGCTACCTTTAAATATTCTTTTCTTGCTGTTTGACGGTGAGTAATTGGTTTTTTATGCAACTGGTTTTTGATGGTTTTATAGAGAATATCTATAATTTTTTCAGTTTTAAATAAGAGCTTGATTTAATAGATTTAAGTCCGTCGGATAGCTGATATCGGCAGGGGCGCAGGTGGCATCTATGATTAATTTACCTTGATGCAAGACCATTCTTGATTTCTTCTAATTTTGTGTTTTTTTTCCCTTTCATCTTCCTGATTTTCACTCTGAGTTTTCACCATCTCTGAATTAATTTCATTGATTAAATCTGCACAAGCATCTTTCTCTAAAGTGAACTAACATTGAGGCATCAAATGGGGCTTGATTTTTATAGGATTCAAGGCCGATAAAATATTGTAAGTAAGGGTTTTCCTTGATTTGTTCTACTATTTCCCGATCGCTTATACCTAATTTCTCCTTAATAATTAACGCCCAAGGGCGCCATTCTAAAAGATCAGGCAGGTGCTCCCCTTTTCCCAGAGAATAAACTCGCATATTTATCTTCATATTTCTCCCAAGAAATTAAATTCACCATCACAACGAGAGCGATTGTCTGGGGATAATTGGCCATTGAATGGCAGTTCAAAATTTTCTGGTGTAGTGTCACCTTGGCCTACTTTTCTGTACATGGTTTGTGCAGTATAGATACCTGGTTTTTGATGTATTTTAGCTGAAAACTAAGTACTTTTTCAATACCTAAAAAGGCTAAAACCAATATAAGTCAATGCTTTTAGATTTATTCAGCAAACCCTAATTAGGGCTTGCTGAAAAAGTCTTATGGGTGAAGGTAGGAGACAGGAGACAACCCACCCCTCGCCCCTCCCCCTCCCAACCCACCCCTAGCCCCTCCCAGGAGGGGAGGGGAAGACAGGATAAATGGCTTGGGAGCGAGGAGGTAGGAGTAAGAATTTTCTCAAGATGGTTCTGCCCTACTCTTGACCAAAATCCTGAATTTTTGAACCATTACCATTGAAAACCTCACACTTTTTCCAGATCTAAAATTGCTCAAACCAATATCAGTCAATAAGCGCGATATTTAATCAGCAAACCCTAATTAGAGTTACACTGTTACCGCCTACTTCTAATTCCTGCATTCCGTTCTTAGAAACCTACGATAATCTATAGAAATCTATGATTATCTGTTCTATTCCCTATTCCACTGGCAGTGTCGGCACTCACCAGTCCACAGGTTGTCACGGACGGTTCGCCCTAGCGTTGCGGAGCAAACTGCCCGCCATAGCTAAATTTAATGCTGCATTTCCTAGGTCATGCTACGCAAACAAATCTCGTTCGCGCTAGCGTTGCGGAGCAATCGCAGCTAAATTTGCAGTGTTCGTAATTGAACACGCGCTCTGATAAAGACAGAGATTCGCGATTCAGTTCCAAAGTTAGAACAAGTCTTAGAACTAGGAAACCATCTATCCACAATGGTTAAGGATGAACCCTGACTACAAAAATTGACTTTTGTACTACCAATCTCGTGAATTTTGAGATTTATCCTGAATTGATAACCAATCTTTTCCTAACTGAATAGTCACATCTGACCTTAAATATCCCGTACTTTCTACAAAAACTTCTCCAAAACCTAGAGACTTTTGAACTTCCTGCGCAGCTTTGATATCTCCTTTCTGAGCAATAATTCGAGTCACCTCCAAAGGTGAATTCCAAGGTTTAGCCACTTTGACATTCCAATAACCAGCATCGTTTAGAGAATTTACTAATTCATCAACAGAGTCCCAACCATCTGTACTATCTTGAATTGCTACTCTAATATAAGAAGACTCATAATTTTCTAATTGTTCGCGATCGTAACCAAAATCAAAATGTTTAGCAATCATCATATCTAGAGTTGTCAGATCGGGCAACCAGTAACTAGCATTATACTCTTCAGGGTTGCTAAACTCACCAGGAACCATCAACATCTGCATATTAGAGCGCTCAGTTTTAGCAGCAAAATTCATCAAAGCTACTAATTCCTCAACACTCAAATTTGTATCAATATGAGACTGAATTACCGAAAGAATTTTTGGTAGTCGTGATAAAGTTTTGACATTAACCGACTGTTCCATAAATGCACGCATTAAAAGTTGCTGCCGTTGAACTCGTCCAATATCCCCTAAATTATCATAGCGGAATCTCAAAAATTGTAGAACCCGATCGCCATCGAGATGTTGTTTGCCAGCTTTGAGATTAATATACAAATGTTGACTATCATCTTGATATTTCATGTCTTTGGGCACATTAACTGTGACACCTCCAAGAGCATCTATTAACTTTTCTACTCCTTGTACATTGACTCGAATATAACGGTCAATTCCTACCCCACCAAGAAGTTCACTCACAGCTTTGGCACTTTTCGCAGGTCCTCCATAATAGTTCGCCGCATTAATCTTGGTTAAGCCTCGATCTTCTACATAAGTACGAGTATCTCTTGGAATAGAAAGCAAAGTTAACTTCTGATTTTTAGGGTCGAACCTTACTAGAAGCATCGTATCAGATAATCCTTTAAAAGAATTAACCAAAGCGTGATATCCTATATCATTATCATGGGGATATTCTTCTAAATCTGAGGTTAATACTTTTATTCCCAATAACAATATATTTACAGGCCGGGTTAATTCTGGCAATCTCATATTACTTTTGGCCAGGTCTTGTTGAGAAAATACTGCTGCTTCTTCTGGAGAGAGCTTTTGTTGCATTAATGGAGTGCTGGAAAGAGATACGGCTAATAGAGCGCCTGCTGTTGCAGAAATCATTGCCACTCCGGCTAAACCCAAACCTAGACCAAACCAACGTCCTGGAGCAAATTTGCTTGGTTGTATCTGTAGATTTTCTGTCTTTGAATGTTTTCTAGAGGTTGAATGTAAAAAATTATTAGCGGGCACTGGCTTCCTCACACACTAAATATTAAAATAACGTTTATTGTCAGAAAAATTGTACTGAAAATTAAAATCTTCAATAGTTTAACAAAAAATAGCGAGAAGTCCCGCGTTCTCCTGCAAGGGAACGTTGCATGGTAAAGCGACCATGTTATAACAGAAGAACACAGGGGGAGGACATCACCTCTGTATAAACTGCAACTCCTTTGCGGGTTGAAGAATCCTGCGTTGTCGCTCAAGCACAACATCGGGAGTATGTCAATAGAATCTTCGACTATCATAAATGTTTACTTACCACTTTTTCTGCTATCCGGCTAATTCCTGGTAACCATAATGGTTGTTTTTTCCAAATACGAACCATTAGGCCGAAACTTATGATGAAGTAGCTAGTAGTTAGTAGGCTATTTATTAATAACAGTGTGATAGTCCCAGATTCCCCAACTTCAGTCCCTGGTTGTAATAAAATATTGCCCAAGATCCACATCATGGTTAAAGTAATAACTAATTTGCTGGCTGCTCTATGTTGTGGACTACCGTTTTGACGATACAAAATCCATATTGCGGGGAATAAACCTAATATTGGGGTGACTAACAAAAATAGTTGTAGACGCTTTATGTCAGAATTTTCCAGTTTCTCAGTATTTCTCATTTGGCGTTGGTGAATTTAGCTATGATTTTCGTGCTTAGGGAATAGGTAACAGGTAACAGGGAACAGGGAATAGGGAATAGTAGGGACGTTGCATGCAACGTCCCTACAGATTATTTCGTTTACTGGTTGTTAGGGAACAAGTAGGGTTTGCTGATTAAATCTCAAATAATTACCAGATAAAGGTTTTAGCCTTTTTGGGTCTGAAATACCTTGGTTTTCAGTTGTTCATGCTTAAAAATTTACCATTTTAGTGGGACTTAAACAAAATAGAGCCAGAAAATAGGCTCAAATATAGACTAGCAAAGGCTTTTACGTCAAAAAGGTATAAATCCTGAATAAGCACGGGTTCTAGCCATTTTTAGGGCATCGACGTAATTCCGTTGTCTAGAGTGGCTTTGACGCATTTTTTCGACCAGGAAATGTTTAAGTACCATTAGGCAAAAGTTGGGCAAAAAAAAATTACTTTCCTACTCCCCTACTCCCCTACTCCTTAAAAAAGACTTTTTCCGCAAACCCTAAGTAATGAAAGGGGTATTCATAATTCGGCTAAAAAAGGGAGGCTTTAGACCCTTTTTTTTGGTAAAAAAGCTATATTGTTGATTCTCTCAAAAATACTTTTTTTTAGCCACCAAAATTATCATTATTCGTAAGCATTCAGCTATTAGCTTTCAGCTATCAGCAACAAGACTCTCTCCTTAAAGGACGGTGTTTAAATTAACAACTTACTTTAAGGGCAAGGGAGGCAACTTTTGTAGTAAGACAGTTAAATATTGCTTTTCTCCTAAACTAAAAGTAATAGCTGATAGTTGATGGCTGACGGCTGAATGCTTACCATTATTCTGTATAAGTAAATATTTAATCAAACAAACAGAAAATTGCCAATATTTTTTTTTAGACTATGACAAAAATTGGATAATAATACTCCTGAATAAAAGTTGCTTGCTCCAACAATAAATCAATATACAGCCTTTCCATATGAATTCTCAAACGAATTTGTCAAATTTTTTATTGCCAATAACTTTAGTAAAATCGTACAATTTTCTATTTTTTCCTGTGCTTTATTTACTTTTACCGAAAAATTGGGTTTAAAGCCTCGCCCTTGTAGGGCAACTTTTTATTTGAGCATGCAAGTGAATTGAATATATGCTATTGTGTCATTAGTTGCCGGGGGGCACTCGGAAACTCGTGCGCGGACGTGGAGGGAAGCGTTAGACTACTGCCAAGGAAGCAGCACCCGGTGTTAGCGACAGCTATGCGAAGCAAAGCGTCAACCCGCCGAGGAGCTACGGCTTAGTAGGAATCCCCGCGCCTTTAGGCCGGGGAGGATGTCAAATTAGACCTCTGGCAAAAGTTTTAATTAGGGTTTGCTGAATAAATATAAAAGCATTGACATATAAAGGATTTAACCTTTTTTGGACCTTTAAAAAGTGTCTGATTTTCAGCTCTTCATGCTCAAAAAGGAGCGTATTTTAGGAGCATAGTTGGGCAGAATAATCTTGGGACAAAACGCCCGCTCCTACCTCCTCGCTCCCGAACCATTTCTCCAGTATAGCTGTCTTCCCCTCCTGGGATGGGTTAGGGGTGGGTTGTCTCCTGTCTCCTACCCCTACGAAAAAAGACTTTTTCAGCAAACCCTAATTATAGCTAAGAAAGAATTGGTTAGGACTTATGCAAATGATGAATCTTAGACTAGGAAACGTTTTTCCAACTATTCCCTGTTCCCTATTCCCTGGCTTCTCCAAGAAGTCTATATAAACATTTAATTTTCGCTCAGAACTCAAATTTCAATACTACATATATATTTTGAGAGCAAATTATTAAATTAGTGTTAAAATTTACAGCAACAGAGAATAGCAGGAGAACATTTACCCTTATGACCACTACCCAGAAAAAACCTATTGTTATCTCCCCATCCATATTATCAGCAGATTTTAGCCGTCTTGGAGATGAAGTACGAGCCGTAGATCAAGCTGGTGCTGACTGGATTCACGTTGATGTTATGGATGGCCGTTTTGTACCTAACATTACTATTGGTCCATTAATTGTCCAAGCACTTCGCCCTGTTACTCAAAAACCTCTTGATGTCCATTTAATGATTGTGGAGCCAGAGAAATATGTTGAAGATTTTGCTAAGGCTGGTGCAGATATAATATCTGTTCATGCTGAACATAATGCTTCACCCCATTTACACCGAACTCTAGGCCAAATTAAAGAGTTGGGTAAGCAAGCTGGTGTAGTTCTTAATCCTTCTACACCATTAGAATTAATTGAATATACTTTAGATTTGTGTGACTTGGTGTTGATTATGAGTGTTAACCCTGGTTTTGGAGGCCAGAGTTTTATTCCTGGAGTGGTATCTAAGATTCGTAAGCTTCGTGAAATGTGTGATGAAAGAGGACTCGATCCTTGGATTGAAGTTGATGGTGGCCTTAAGACTAATAATACTTGGCAGGTGTTAGAAGCTGGTGCTAATGCTATTGTTGCAGGTTCTGCTGTGTTTAAAGCTGATGATTATGCAGAGGCAATTAGTGGTATTCGTAACAGTAAGCGTCCTGTTCCTGAACCTGAGTTAGTTACTGTTTAATCACAAAAAATACAATTTAATAAAAAATTATTAAAATTAAAAATGGGTTGTACAATCCATTTTTAATTCTCTTTGGTTGAGATTGATTTAAAGCTCTCGCAAAAGTCAAAATTCAATTTTTTTTAACACTTTTTTGCCTCTTATAGCAATGAGCGCTCAGGTATTTACAATGTCTAGCTTACAGTACAGTCTAGAAAAGGTTTACAAAAAATAATGTGTAAATATGCCAGCGCACATTGCTATACAAGACTAGGCAAAATATCTACCGACTAATACAGCGCTTACCGTTGCTATGAGGTACACCCCAAAGCGGGCAAGATGCCCGCACTACAATATTTTCATCATTTACCCTGTACTTCATTTGCCCGAAGTATGCTGTATCATTTCCGGATAATAGCGTAATCAAAAAACTTTCTCCCTTTGAACCTTTCTTTCCCTTCTGCCTTCTGCCTTCTGCCTTCTGCCTTCTTCAATTACTAACTTTAGCCAAAAACTTCTCCATATCTGACAGTTTTACTGCACCAGAAAAAGTTTCTCCATTCATCACAAAGAAAGGTGTACCAGAAGCACCAATTTCTTGAGCTAGTTGAATATCTTCTTGAATTGAATTAATTGCTTCCTGAGATTGCCGATCCCTATTAAACTTCTCTATATCTAAGTTCAAGTTATTAGCAATTTCGATATAGAACTCTTCACCTAATTTATCTTGTTGTTCAAATAAAGCATCGTGATATTCCCAGAATTTACCTTGTTGTTGAGCTGCCCAAGCTGCTCTTGCTGCTGGAATAGCTTGAGGATGAATTCTTATTAGAGGTAAATGCTTAAATACTAAAGTTACTCTATCTTGATGTTTATCCATAAATTCTTTAAGATTTCCTTGCACTCTGGAGCAGAAAGGACATTGAAAATCTGAGAATTCAAACAGCACAATTTTTTGTTCGGTAGAACCGAAAGTTGGTGAATTACCAATTTTGGCTTGAGGATTGGTTTTAAACTGTTTTAATGCTTCTTGGTTACTAGCTTGTTGTTGTTCCTGTTGTTGTTGTTGGTAAGCTTGTACTGATTCAATAATTGCTTCTGGATTATTACGAATAATCTGTAATACTTGTTGTTCTAATTCTTCTGAATTTACTTGAGTAGCAGTTGATTGAACTGATGGAGTACAACCACTAATGGCAACAACTATACTGAATATTGCTATGAAGCATAAAACTTTCAAGTTATGTAGATTAAATCTAGTAGAATAATTAATCATAGTCCTCAATTTAACGTCAACAAAATTATGAATATAATATAATAGTAACTTTATTTGAAGAAAAAGAAATCAACAAAAAAAATACTTTTTGTGAAAATTATCTGCTTCAATAAGAGGTCATTTCAGTTATCAGTTATAAGTTATCAGTACTTCTACAATAAGGAGGCTTGACCTTGGCGAATATTCTTTTTTTCTCTTGGTATCATGGATATGGCGAGGAGACCTAGCCATCCCTCGACCGCCTTTTCTCCCTTTAAAAGGGGAGGCTTTAGACTATAATTAATTATTAATTATTAATTATTAATTATTAATTATCCATTATCCATTATAGTTTGCCAAAATATTCTAAATTTTGACAAACAAACTTAATCAAGTATCTATATAAACACTTTCTAAATTAGTAGAAAATGGTTAAATTCTAATCTAAAAAACCCATCAAACCTTCACTATCAATCTGATTAGAAGCAACTGGACGATTCATCAAAGTTTGACTAACTTCTAAATGATTAGTACCTACAGGGCGAACTCCAGAAGCAGTAATAGTACTATTAAATTCTAATCCACTAGAGACAACTGGACGAATTCCAGAAGCGGACATTGTATGATGAACTTCAAGACCTGTTGAAACTACAGGACGATTAGAAATTGTTTGAGTATACTTAAGATTAGTTGTGCCAATAGGACGATTTCCAGGTAAGGCTAATTTTCCAGATACTTGAGATTCTTGTGCTTGCTTTTCTTGTACTGGTTTGGTCTCAACTTGTAAAGTGGTACGTTGTTGAGACCCTTGATCCAATTTTGTTGGCTGATTACTTTGAGTAGTAGTTTTACTGCTAGTATCGGTAGTTTTATTAGTTTCTGTCATATTTCCATTAGTGCTCATAACTTTACATCTCCATTATTGAAATTGATTTATCACTTGATAATTAAAACCACCAATTTTTGTTATTGGTCTTTGTTTGTTTATTTAATTGTTAAATTTTAATAAACCTTTGACTACTCCCCTGACTGAAGCCAAGGGGATTCTAAGTTGAGACTACGCAACACCGATAAATCCTTGTTGCTTCGTTTGTTCTTAGCTGACCAAAGATAAACTCTTTGGGGACAAGTCAAAGCGCCCCTACACAGTCGGCTTAAGTTTAATCCTAGCTTTCTGCTTACTTTTGTGATAATATTTGCAGCCCCATTACAGTCTGCATTCACAAAACAATTATTACCACTCCTATACAAACCACGCTTTATTCTTTTTCCTGATGGTTTCCAATCATTGGGTTTTTCACCATAATTAGGCAGATAGTCACCATCTAAAAACGAAGCAATACTTGTATAACTTTCTTCTGTTTCTATAAATATTATTCCATATTCAGAACACAATTGAGCTATTCTTTCTTTAAGTCTAGCTGTCGGAATTGGTACAAATTCTGAATTCTTTTTATGACCTAATTTTATTTCATTTTTCTGACCTTTATTCCAACCAAAAATAATTGTACCAAGCTCATGTTCTAAACAATGATTAATTACTATTCTGGCTGCTTTATTG
Organism: Okeania sp. SIO3B5; assembly: GCF_010692555.1. Taxonomy (GTDB): domain Bacteria; phylum Cyanobacteriota; class Cyanobacteriia; order Cyanobacteriales; family Microcoleaceae; genus Okeania. The sequence continues at coordinate 34,113 of NZ_JAAHHG010000047.1, forward strand.
ATACCATCACGGATTTGGCGGTTACGTTTTTCAGTAATAGCAGCTAGTTTATTTGACCAAAATCCCAAAGGCTTATTTTCTTTGATAGTTGATATCTGTTTGTTGTACCAACGATTCATTGATTTGAGATGTTTACCATCTACAATTAAGCTCGTACCGACATTAGATACACAAGTCAACCAATTATTGACACCATGGTCAATTCCTAATACATTTTCTTGATTTAATTGAGGTTTAACTACTTCTTTTTCATAGACAAATTCATAGTAAAAATATCTATTTCTTGGTAGAATTTTCAATTCTTTAAGAGCATTAAATTCGAGATTACTCGGCATAGGAATATAAAAGCAATCTAAACCAAACCAGCGTTTACAGGTATTACCTAGCGGTACTCTAATTTGATTACCTTTGAGCTTTAATGCTTGAGCCGGATAACTAACTGTAGCTAATCCTCCTTTTCCTTTTTTTCTATAGTTAGGTATTCTAGGTCTGTCTGCAATTTTACCTTCAGTATAGGCTTTAATTAGACTATAATAAGACCTAAATGATTCAGCTACAGTACTCAATACTTGTTGTGCTGCTTGAGAATGTAAAACTTTATAGTGGTTGTTGTTTTTGTAGACCTTTTCTAAGTCAAACTTACCAATACCTTTTTGAGACTTAAAATATAATTGCCGACCATAATATATTCCCATGTTAGTTAGCTTGTGAGACTGTTCACATAAGAATGTTAAAGTTGCAATTAATTCAGGATTTTTACCTACTAAAACTTGTTGACAACAGTACATTTCAAAAAGGCGTTGGAAAACTTATTGTCCATAACAATAGCACAGGACAACTCAAGTTGTCTAGTCTAAACGACTCCCTCGTTTTCATTAAAACACGGGGGCTTTGAGCGGAAGCTATCTGGTAAAAACATAGTTTTGTTAAAAAATGCAACATCTAAGACGGTAAAATCTATATAGGGTAGGTAACAGCGATGAAGCTGTCTTACTTTTGACTTTTAATTTTTAACTTTTGATTTAAACAGCTAAACTATGCAAACAACAATTCCTACTCTTCTAGCTCTTGACTTTGATGGCGTTTTATGCAATGGACTGGTTGAATATTTTCAAACGGCCTGGCGCACCTACTGTCAAATTTGGCAACCATTAGAACAAATACCAAATAATGATTTGGCAGAACAGTTTTATCGATTACGTCCGGTAATTGAAATTGGCTGGGAAATGCCTGTTTTGATTCGGGCTTTAATATTAGGTATTGAAGAAGAAAAAATTTTACGGGAATGGCAAGCGATCGCTACAAAGATTGTGACTGAGGAGAATAAAAATCCAGGGGAAATTGGTAGTTGTCTAGATAATACTAGAGATGAATGGATAGGGAAAGATTTAGAAGGATGGTTGTCTTTGCATGAGTTTTATCCAGGGGTAGTAGAAAAGTTAAAGCAGTTGATAGTGTCAGAAGTTAAACCAGTTATTGTGACAACTAAAGAGGGGCGGTTTGTACGATCGCTCCTGCAAAAACAAGGTGTGAATTTACCAGAAACGGATATTATTGGCAAAGAATGTAAGCGTCCTAAATATGAAACTCTGAGAATGTTATTAGCAGCATCAGGAGCAGGAACAATTATTTGGTTTGTTGAAGATAGATTGAAAACTTTACTATCTGTGCAAAAACAATCGGACTTAAAAGAAGTAGAATTATTTTTAGCAGATTGGGGTTACAATACTCAGAAAGAACGAGATTCTGTAACTCAATATCCTCCTATTAATTTATTATCTTCTACTCAGTTTTGCCAGGATTTTTCCCTATGGAAAGAAGGAAGAAGGAAGAGGGAAGAAGGAAGAAGTTAAGAAGGAAGGAAAAGGAAAAAAGTTTGAGGAAAGAAGGAAGAAGGAAGAAGGAAGAGGGAAGAGGGAAGAAGGAAGAAATTAAGAAGGAAGAAATTAAGAAGGAAGGAAGAGGAAGACCCCTTGAAGGTTAGGAAAAAAACTTAAATTTGAATAGTATTATCCTGCTCAGTTTTGTCAGAATTTTCTACATGGAAAGTTTGAGGAAAGAAGGAAGAGGAAGACTGCTTGAAGTTTAGGAAAAAACTTACCGAAGAATTAATAATTAAATAATTAAATAATTAAATAATTCAGGTTGAAAGCCTCCCTTTGCAAGGGGAAAAAAATAAATTTTTTCTTTTTAGTCAATCCTATCCCTTTTAGGGAAAGGTAATTATCCATTATCCATTATCCATTATCCATTAATGAAAGCAGATTCCACTTTGGTAAGGTACACCAATCGCGGGCAAGATGCCCGCACTACAAAAATTTGATTGTCAATCTCTGTATTTCATATACTTGGAATATGCTGTAAATTTGAGAAATAGTATAACAATCCTAAATTAGACATTTCCAATAATAAAAAATCAAATTAATTATCTCACTCTTACTTTATCAATTTTTTCTCCCTGCTCCCTAATCCCTCTTTTCTGGAGAGATACTGATAACTGACTAACTGAAATGAACAAGTTATTAAATTTTAATACTACCTTGAAAAAAGAATGCTACAAAAAGCTGCATCTCGATCGGAGATACTTAAAAAGAGCTTATGCAATTCATTTTAGATAGCTATATCTATATATTTTTACCGAAAAATTGTGGTCTAAAGCCTCCCCTTTTAAGGGGATAAAAAAGAGAGTATTCCTGATGGATGTCAAACCTCCTGATTACAGAAGTACCGTTAAGTAAGTAGACAAAATTATTTGTATATAAATTTATTGTTGCTCCTTTGATAACTCTATGACATAGCAATCAAAAATGCACAATTAATTCTGTCCAAGTACTTAACGTAGTTCCGACATTAGGAGGCTAACTGATAACTGAAATGACCAAGTTATTCAAAGTTTAATACCAGCTTGAAAAAAAGAATGCGATAAAAAGCTGTATCTTGTCAGATTATTTTAGATAGCTATATTGCTATATCTATTATTTTTACCTTTTTTTCTTCAATGTCACTATTGATTCTTTCCTTCTTTCCTTCTTACTTCTTCCTTCTTACTTCTTCCTTACTAATTACTCAATTCTCTAAAAATAGGAAATAAAAACTATGCTAGACCTAACAAAACTAGCGAAACAAATGCAAGGGATGAGCCAACATCTCACAGCAGAAGCAATGGCAGCACAAAATAGATTGGAAATAGCTCAACAATTACTAAAAGAGGCAAAAAATGAACAAGAAGAATTATTAGAGTTAGAAGAAAGTTGGAGCGATCGCATACTTTTTAATCCGGCTATTCCTATAGAATTTTTAGATACTTATCCCCAAATTAATCCTCCTCCAAAAAATCATACTGTATTTGCTACAGACGGTTCTCAAATAGCACCAAGTCACCATGAAATAGCCTATTGTTATTTGCTAAATATTGGGCGAGTAATGTTGAATTATGGTGAAAGTATTTATCCACTTTTAGATAGTATTCCAGAAATTTTTTATCAAGCAGATGACCTTTATATTTCTCGACAATGGGGAATTAAAACTGAAGAATGGATGGGTTATCGACGGACTATTTCTGAGGCTTTGGTTTTGGCAGAATTGGGTTGTGAATGGAGGAAAAATAATCCTGATAATTTAGATTCCCCAATATTAGCAATGGTTGATGGTTCTCTGATTTATTGGTTCTTAGAATCTTTGCCTTCTGAAGCACGGGATAGAATTTTAAATCCGATTTTAGATGCTTGGAATAAATTAAAGTTAGCGGGTATTCCTTTGATTGGTTATTTGAGTGCTTCTCGCAGTAGTGAAAGTTTATCTTTTTTGCGGTTAAAGGCTTGTATTTATGATGAACCTGACTGTGTTAGTAATTGTCCGAATGTTGGGTTAGGCGGGTTTGGTTTTACCGAAAAAGCACCTTGTCAGTCATTTGAACCTTTGCGAGATGTGGTATTTTGGGGTTCCATATTGCAACCAGGGCAAAGAAGTCCTTTATGGCAATCTTCCGCTAGAATTTTGGATTTATATGGAGATAATATTATCTATTTTTGTTATGTGAATGTTGGTACGGAAGTTGCCAGAATTGATATGCCGGAATGGGTGGCTGAGGATGAAGAAATGTTGGAATTAGTGTTAGGAATGATGTTGGCTCAAGTGCAAAAAGGTTATGGTTATCCGGTGGTATTGGCAGAAGCTCATAATCAGGCAGTGGTTAGAGGAGGCGATCGGGCGAGTTTCTTTGCTTTATTGGAGCAGGAAATGATTAAAGCAGGTTTGAAAAATGTGGGAACTTCTTATAAGGAGACTCGGAAGCGGGGGAGTATTGCTTGATGAAGTTAAACTGAAATTTGCCCCCCTAGCCCCCCAAGTTTGGGGGGAACAAGAGTTCAATTTGCTTCTCAAAGTCCCCCAATTTTGGGGGATTTAGGGGGCAAAGACAAGACCTACCAACA
>NZ_JAAHHG010000470.1 GCF_010692555.1 Okeania sp. SIO3B5
CCTTACTAATGTTGGGTTTATCCTAACGGATAAGCTCCGCTTTTTCCTACGGAATGCTCCGCAAACATGTCGCGCAGCGTTAGCGGAGCTTTGCGTCAGCAAAACGTCCCTCAACCCAACCTACACTGATTGCACCATTTTAGCTGTGTCAGTCCAGTAGGGTGTGTTAGCGATAGCGTAACTGAGCAACACCCTATATATACTGCCTTTGCGTAAGTTGAACGGTAGTGTTAGCGTAGCTTATCCGTAGGATAAACCCAACAAAACCTTGCTAATGTTGGGTTTCGGCTTCCTCAACCCAACCTACGCCTATTCCCTATTCCCTATAATTTTTTATATAATGCTTAAATATAGGTTTAACGCTAAATGAAATCTCTTTTTCCTCTGTAATTTTATCTATCAAACTTCGTCTTTCTAAAGATAGTAATGTCTGAAATAATTCTGGTGATGATAATTGTGATTTTTCTAATAATTGAGAAACTGAAACAGATTTTTGTTGTTCGCTCAGTAGAGAAATAACTTGTTTTTCTAATTCAGACAAACGTTGAAAATGCTGCTGGAAAATATTGGTTAATTCTCTGCACAAAAATAATGGTTGATAACTCAAATATTGAGCGACAATCCCACCCAATAAATTTTTAATTGTCTGCCCTACTAATTTTAACCATTGGGGATTACCTTGATAGAAATTTATCAATTCTTGCCATTTTTCTTCATCCGATAATCCTTGATTTTTCAGCATCTCACGCGCCACCTTTTCTGTTAAACCAGTTAACTGAAATAAACGTACTGCTGAGTCATTATCTGTAAAGTTGAAAATTTCTAAAGGTGGCTCCCAACTATTAAGAATCAAACAACTATTATGGGGTAATTCTCCGATAATTTTAAATAGGTTGCCATAGTTTTCATATCCTGATTTATAGTTACCAATAAGTTGCCCATTACTGAGTATTTGTTGTACGTCATCTAGAATAATTAGACATCGGCGATCGCGTATTTTTTCTACGAGCAATGACAGTTGAGCATCGGTATTATTGGGAAAGTCTGTTTCTGTTACGTTGGAGATAATTTCAATTAAATTTTTGAGGGTTACGTTTAGGGGTGGAGATGTGCGGAGGGTGCGCCAGATGATGTGGTCGAAATCAGATTCTATTTGTGGGATGAGGTGACGAATAATTGTGCTTTTACCGATACCGCTTATTCCTGAAACGGTGATGAGACGACAACGATGTTTGAGTATCCAGGTTTTGAGGGTAGTGAGTTCGGTGGAGCGATCGTAGAATGTTTTTTTGATATCTGGTGCGTCTCTGAGGTCGAGTTTTTGTAGTGGAGTGTTATTTTTGTTTGTTGTTTGTGTAATAGGTAATTTTTGTTTGGTTTCTGGGGAATGAGTGTTATCTGTACAGAGATTAATATTACCTTTTAGACAATTGTTTCCTCCTATAAATACATTTGAAAAGTTAGAAACTTGATATCTTTCCATCGCAGCGCGGAAATTTGATTTATAAATTTTTTCATTTAATTCCTTTGAAATAAGTTGCCATAAATTTGAAGCGACATTGCCCACATGAAATTTAGTGCAGTGATATTGTTGAGCAACCTTTGAGTATTTTTCCCCTTGCCAAGTAGCGCGTAATATTGCTTTTTGGAGACTATCAAGGTGTTTGCCAGTTTTGTCAAAAACCACATCATCGACAAACCTTAAAACTTCATTAAGAGTCATTTATAAACTTGTTTGTGAATTTTCTTTGATTATATCAAGATATTTTCTGAGTTTTTCTGATATTAAAGGAAAAAATATGATTTTTTATGATGTAATTATTTTTTAAATACATGATATTTTCTGATTTTTTATGAGCATGATACGATGGAATATTTGCTTAAAAGTGCTGGAAAGACAAATATAATATAGAACCATATTCACTCAAAAAATATTAACTGCACTAATGAGGTGTGAAAATGAGTTTTTGTGTGCAAAAAAAAGGGGTAAAAATCTGCTCTACCATTGGTTTTGTTTCAGCACTTTTAGGTTGCTTAACATTAATCCCAAAATTAGCTAATGCTGCCAGTATAGGATTTCAAGGCAACGACTCAGTAATCTACCGAGAACAACTTCCATCAGATCCTTTATGGGTGTGGGATGCTCCTTGTGGAAATGGTTATCAGGGGCAGGTTTACAACGGTCATCAAGGAACTGTTCTTTCTTCCAACTATTCAACAATATCTTGTTATGGGGGAACATACGACTGGTATAACGTATCCTTTAATGGAGGGCCAACAGGATGGGTAGCAGGGGATTTTTTGTTTAATGATTATAATCAGCTTTCTATTAATGGAAATGCCACTGTCAGAACAGAAATAGGGGATTCGTTATATGTTTGGAGTCAGCCAGGAGGCGGGCAGAATGTAGGTTTTCTACAACCAGGTACTCAGGTGACAGTACGAGAGCGGGGTCCTGTTATGGATGTTTTTGGAGGAACATATAACTGGTTTCGAGTCGATCAAGGATGGGTAGCAGGGGAATTTTTACAATCAAATACTTCTATTTCTAATCCTATACCAATTCCTGCTCCTAATCCAGTTCCATTACCACCACCACCACCGCGGCCGCCCACTGCTTCTTTAGTTTTTGTAGATGATAATGATTGGAGAATACCTGGTCTAGATCATGTGGGCTTAGAATTTAACGGTCTTGTTTATGAGTCAGTTCCATCACGAGGTGTTACAAAACATCGAAAGCCCGAAGACATGGAAATCACAAGAGAACTTTCTCTTAATTATGATTTAGCAACTGCTATGGAAAGGAAAATACAAGAGAAAATTAATCAAGGAGCAGGTTATGCTGATTTAACACCTTTTATTCACAACTTACATCCCTTTTTCCAAAAAGGAGGTCTTGGTCAGTTTACTTGTGTCGGATTAATAGAATGGGCTGCTGAAAAGGCTGGACATCGTGGAGGTCAAGGATTTATTAGTTGGTGGAATGAGTATATTTCTTTGGGCTGGAAAACATTTTCTACACTTACACCAAGTTTATTATATTGGTCTCAAAAAAATCCATTTATAATGCACGATGCAGTATTACATGGATTTTTAGACCCTGTAGACTTTATTTTAACTGACCCACTAGGTCGTCAATTTGGATATACAGAAGAATTAGGACTAATTGAGGAAATTCCAGGTGCTTTTTACACGGGAGATGGTTGGGCAGAACAATTTTTGATATCAGGTTTAACACCAGGAGACTACACCCTTCAATTATTCGGTTTAGATGACGAAGCGAACGTAGCATTTGGTAATTCAACAGGTGGTGCTTCCTTCTCTGGATACTTAGAAAGAGGAGAAACACACACATTGGTGTTTACCGTTGCAACATCTGTTCCCGAATCTTCTACAACTTTAGGTTTACTAGCTGTTGGCGCTATTGGTGCAAGTTCATTGCTGAAGCGCAGACTATAATTTATTAGTCGGTGGGCAAATATTGGTTTGTTTATATTAATAGTAAATTTTGTCATTTTGCTCACCCTACCTATTACTTTTTTTCCAGAAAAAAGGATTAAATTGAGTTAGGCGATCGCTCATCCCTAACCACATCTCCAAAAGCGATCGCCACTTTCACAAAAACTTAACCGATCTAATCATTTCCACCAAAATTCCTATAATTTTCCTCGAATCTTTAATATAGTAATTCTCTACATCAATAAACACTACATTCTTTTCCAATTTCAAAAATTTCCAGATATGACCTGTCGTAACCGCACCATAAACAAAAGGAACATCCTTACCATCTTGTTCATTATATATTTCAGCCGCCACCATTTCTGCAATACATTCTCCTAAACCACCAACTATCCTTTCATTTTTAGCCTCTATAAGAACAACTACAGGAGTATCCAAATATAATTGTTCCGGAGATTGACTAATAATAAAATCACAAAATCCATTTAATCCCTTATCCCGATCAACTGAGAAATCTATACCCGAAAAAAAACTGATTTGAAGTTGCCTTTTAATCTCCAGCAAAATATTAATAATTATTAGTTCAGAACTTGCTTTTTCTGTTGCGATCGCTAAAGCAATAGGAACATTTTGCTTCAACATTTCAGCTAAAAGATTACTAATATCTACAGGTTCAACTTGAGAAAATAAATCTTCTGTTTCTATAATTTTTAAATTAAACTCAGCTTTTACTTTTTTTAAATCAAAATCACTATATGACATTTTATCTATTCCTGATCATATCCTGCTTGCCGTAAAAATTCAGCATGAATATTGCTCAAATTTTCATCTAACTTAACTAACCATCTAACTTAACTAACATTTAGCAAAACCCAGAAAAAAACTTAGATTAGAGGTAATAATTCTTCTTCTGTGACTAATTTAGCAGCATAAGCGACTGCCACTCTCACATCCTCCAAACTCAAAGGCGGATAATCTGCAATAATCTCCTCTGGCGTTAATCCCTCTGCTAAATTATCAAGAATAACTGAAATCATAATTCTTGTACCTCTAATACATGGCTTCCCATGACAAACATTTTGGCTGATGCTAATACGTTCTTGCCATTCAATCATTATAATTTTCCGATGAATTACAAAGAAATTTATCTCCTAAATTATACTATTAATTACCGATAAAATATTCTGAAAAAAATACTTATTTCTAACATTAATTGTCAATGGTATAGTATCCTGAGATTAGTAGAAAATATTCGTGGTATCATGTCCGGCTAATCAACGATCAAAAACTTTTTCCCTTATAGTCTTTTCTTCCCTTCTACCTTCTGCCTCCAGGATAGCTGCCTTCTGCCTTCCTTCATTCAAAGTGTAAATATTTAACCGGACGATATGACAAGAACTCCCCACGACCAATTTGCCAAACAATATTTAGAAGAGTTACTAACTCTATTAGGCAAAGTAGAAACCAGTCGCGATGTTGCCAGCGAAGTCCGAGAAATAGATGTATATTTTATCCCTGTCATTCCACCACCGACAGACCCTCAAATTTTAGGGTTATTAGGCAAAATGGCAGCTACTACTTCTGTTTACGAGCCATTTCGTAATCAACCACAACGACTAGAAATACTAGACTGTCAAGCAAAACTTAACTTTGTCATTAACCAACAAAAACGTAAAGCTAGACGAGAAAACACTGCCTATACTGAAGCCGAATGGCCTCTATTGTGGATTTTGTCCCCCTCTTGTTCGGCCAGAATCATTGATGGTTTTGGCGCTAAACCAGATTCAAGTGGTCAATGGCCTACAGGTATTTATTTTTTGCCAGATTTTCAAAACACAGCAATAGTAGCCATTAATCAATTACCAATTAACCAGGATACTCTCTGGTTGCGGGTATTGGGAAAAGGTCAAACACAAGAGCAAGCCATTTTAGAATTGGAAGCTTTACCAAAAGGCAACCCACTGAGGGAAAATCTAACCGAGCTTCTGGCAAGCTGGCACATCACAATTCAAGTAAGAGACAATATAAATGAAGATGACAAGGACTTACTGATGAAACTATCACCTGTTTATTTACGTTGGCGCGAAGAGACCTTGGAGGAAGGTGTCCAGCGAGGTGTCCAACAAGGCGAACAAAGGATAAAGCAAATGATTGAAAATTTCCTCAATGTCCGGTTCGGTTCTCTAGACCCAGAGTTATTGGCCATTATTGAGCCGATGTTGCAGTTGTCTCCAGAGGAGTTGACTCCTTTATTATGGAGTGCTTCTCGTGAGGAATTATTGGAGAGGTTTAGTGAGTAGTTAATGATAGGAGTTTCGACTTAGTTAACAATTTGCGCAATTTAGCGACATAATACGCTAGTTCTCACATGCAAGTAGTAACGAGGGTGACATTTGTATCTTCTGCACTAATCGCTGCTATTCGCATTTCTGGCAGTCTATCTATATAGACATAGACCTCTCCAGAAATCCCGCTCCCTACTAGGAGCTAGTAAGGGTTTGAGGACTTTTTTAGTTATGTTAATTGACAAAGACTTAAATGTAAGTATAGAGTGTACAGATGCGGTTGGCTTGACCGTCAATGCCTGTGGATGAGTAACCGCCGACGGCCTCAGTAGAAGCAGGAAGTAAACATCAATTTGTCACGTTATGTGACGCTTTGTATCAGTTTTATGAAGCAGTTACTGATGAAGCGATCGCCTGTTTATTTACGTTGGCGCGAAGAGACTTTGGAGGAAGGTATCCAGCGAGGTGTCCAACAAGGCGAACAAAGGATAAAGCAACAAATGATTGAAAATTTTCTCAATGTCCGGTTTGGTTCCCTAAACCCAGAACTATTGGCCATTATCGAGCCGATGTTACAGTTGTCTCCAGAGGAGTTGGCTCCTTTGTTGTTAAATGGTTCTCGTGAGGAATTATTGGAGAGGTTTAATGGGTAATTTGATCAAGTTATTTTCTGTTTGTTGAAGTTATGGCTAGGATATTTCCAGTTTGCTAAAAATGCCCATAGAAAAATCAAGAATAGTAGGAAGGTAGGCAAATATTTAATTATCTATCTCAATGGTAAATATTGTGATTTTTGTCTACCCGCTCTTTTCTTAAAAATAATGCTTAAAAATTTAGTTTATTGAGGGAAATCTCTAATTTTTCAACTTAGTCACAGAAATTATCTTACTTTTGACTTTTGATTTTGACTATATGTTACTATAACTTGCTATTAGTGATGCCTACGGAGCGGGTTTTGAATATGCACCACTGAATTTTATTAAAGCACATAATAATCTTTTTACTTATGTCAAACATCCAAGACATAGACTTATTCCTGGCTCCTATACAGATGATACTCAAATGAGTATTGCTATTACCGAAATGATAGTTTATCAGCAACTTTGGACGCGACAAAATTTAGCCGATAAATTTGTTGAAGCTTTTAAAAGAGATGAACGAGAAGGATATTCTAGTAAATTTTATGACTTTTTAAAACGAGTGAAAACTGGTCAACAATTTTTAGCAGAAATAGGTGGTACAAGTGATAAAAGTGGGGCTGCAATGCGAGCTGCTCCGATTGGAATTTTTCCTACTATTAAAGAAGTGAAAGAAAAAGCAACTATTCAAGCAGCTATTACTCATAATAGTCCTGATGGAATTGATGCAGCGATCGCTTCGGCTTTAATGAGTCATTATTGCATTTATAATTTAGGTGAAAAAAGTAAATTAGGAAAGTTTATTGAAACTCATGTTCCTGGAAAACCTTGGTCAGAACCTTGGGATAAAAAAGTAGGTTCTAAAGGTTGGATGAGTGTCAGAGCTGCTATTACTGCGGTGGAAAGAAATGAGAAAATGAGCAGTTTATTAATGGATTGTATTAATTTTACAGGGGATGTAGATACGGTAGCAACTATAGCTTTAGCTGCGGGTTCTTGTAGTGTAGAAATAGTTCAAGATTTGCCAGAAAATCTCAAATTATTGTTAGAAAACGGTAAGTATGGACGAGATTTTTTAATAAATCTAGACCGACAATTAATGGGTATGAAAGTATAAAAAATGTGGGAAAAGCTGCAAAAAAAAATGCAGGCAATTGCAGGCATATAATACCATTTTGAAAAAAGAATGTTACGAATAATAAGTGCAATAAAAAAAAATTGCAGGAAATGTCTCTTTGATAAAAAAGATAATTTATGACCTAAAAACTGGTATTATACCAATTTGAAAAAAGAATGTTACGAATAGTAAGAGCAATAAAAAGACTTGACATGAAATGTCCCTTTGACAAAAAAGATAATTTACACCCTAAAAAATGGTATTAAAGCCATCCATTCTGACTCCTGACTCCTGACTCCTGACTCCTAAGAAATACCCTAGATATTTGTAGCAAACATTTATCAATCTG
>NZ_JAAHHG010000471.1 GCF_010692555.1 Okeania sp. SIO3B5
TAAGTATTTCCTGCTGAATGCTTACTCCGTATTTTCTTGTCTCCTTATTGCAAAGGTACTGATAACTGATAACTGAAATTACGTCGTTTTACTATTAATGGTTGGGTCTGGAGAAATAATGAATAATGAATAATTAATAATTAATAATGAATAATTACAGCATATTTCGGGCAAACAAAAAAGTAAGTATTTCCTGCTGAATGCTTACTCCGTATTTTCTTGTCTCCTTATTGCAAAGGTACTGATAACTGATAACTGAAATTACGTCGTTTTTTAAGGGGATAAAAAAATAGGATATTCTTAATGTCAAGCTTCCTTATTGCAGGAGGTCTTGATAACTGTTAACGCAGTTCCGACCATAGGAGACTAACTAATAACTGAAATGACCTTCCTATATTCTCCATTCATATCTCAAATATTAGCTCTGTATCTGCTAAAATACTATTTCTGAAACTAGAGAAATTATAGAATTATGGCAAGTAGATTTTCAGCAACTAAAATGTTTAATCTGTCTAGTAAACCAACTATTTCAATGCAGATGATGTGGGTTGGCTTAATCATTACATTTTTATTTATATTAATTGCTATTTTATCCCCACTTTTAGAAAATTTCGACTTGCTCCAAGACCCCCAAGAATTTCTCAGTAACCCTATTCATCAATCACCATCTTTTGAACATTGGTTTGGTACAAATCGTCAAGGTTATGATGTATTTTCCCGAACATTATTCGGCGTACAAGTTGCTTGGCAAGTTGTAATTTTAGCCACAGCATTAAGTTTAATTATTGGCGTACCTCTAGGAATGGTAAGCGGTTATCTTGGCGGTAGAATTGATAAGGTTTTAATATTTTTTATGGATACTGTTTATACTTTGCCAGGATTATTACTTTCAATAACCCTAGCTTTTGTCGTCGGAAAAGGAATATTAAATGCAGCGATCGCTCTGAGTATTGCTTATATTCCACAATATTATCGAGTAGTTCGTAACCATACAGTTAGTGTAAAAAATGAACTTTTTATTGAAGCAGCAAAAGCCATGGGTGCTAATACTTGGAGAGTATTAACTCGTTATTTATTTCTTAATGTTATTCAGAGTGTGCCTGTATTATTTACTCTTAATGCTGCGGATGCAGTTTTAGTATTAGGAGGATTGGGATTTTTAGGATTAGGATTACCTCCTGAAACCGCCGAATGGGGAAATGATTTAAGGTTAGCTTTAGATGCTTTACCTACAGGTATTTGGTGGACTGCTTTTTTCCCCGGTTGTGCTTTAACTTTAATGGTAATTGGTTTATCTTTATTAGGGGAAGGATTGAATGAGTTTGTTAATCCTAAGTTTAGAAATTAATGAAGAAGGAAGAAGGAAGAAAGAAGAAGGAAGAGGGAAGAAGGAAGAAAGAAGTAAAGAAGAAGGAAGAAAGAAGAAAGAAGAAAGAGGAAGGAAGAAGGAAGAAAGAAGAAAGAAGAAAGAGGAAGGAAGGTTGATTATTGATATTTTGTTGTTTTATACCAAATTGAAAAAAGAATGTTACAAATAAACTGGCTAGTAAATAACTAGGGCTTGCTGATTAAATATAAAAGTCTTTACTGATATTGGTTTTAGGCTTTTTAGGTAGTGAAAAAGTACCCCTGTTTTCCCCTAAGAATGCTCAAAAATTGAGTATTTGGGTAAGAATAGGGTAGACTTGGGCCTGGGATAATTTTTCTTTTGTATGTCTTCTACAACCCCTGATTCCTCTTGAATCTTCACTACTCCCTACTCCCTGTCTTAGCAAAAAGACTTTTTCAGCAAGCCCTAACTAATAATCCACCTAAAACCTAAAACCTAGCACCTAGTACCTAACACCTACCACCTACCACCTAACACCTAGAAAATTATTTGTAGCAAACATTTATCAAATTGGTATTAGATATTCTATAAGTCAAGAGTAGTAATGGCAGTTTCTATAAAACCTATTAATTGGACTGTTTAATCTTAAATGTTACGATAGCAAATTTTTAAGAGATAACTTATACCGTTTCACGGAATTCAAAAGTCAAAAGTCATGCATTATGATTTTATAGCTCAAAACTTTGATGCTTCAGTAATTTCAGCAAATTATTCGATATCTAAGGTTTGAAACTATTTGTAACATTCTTTTTTCAAATTGGTATTATTCTATAGCGTTTTTAAATGAGATTTAAAACAAGAATTGGTTATTTACTAACAGTAAAAAATCCGGCAAACCTTCTTATACCAATTTGATAAAAATGCGAGGTTTTAGGTGGTAATGGTTCAAAAATGAGCGGATTTTGGTCAAGAGTTGGGCAGAAAAATCAAGGGACAATTCTTCCTACTATCTCCTCTATAATTCCCATTTATCCTGAGTTCCCCTCCTGGAAGTTGACTCCTACCCTCACCCATAAGACTTTTTCAGCAAACCCAAATTATTAATTATTAATTATTAATTATTAATTATTAATTATTAATTATTAATTAATTAATTACCATCTACCAAAAGCACCCCATACTGCCCCAGAAATTATACCCCAAATTGACCCAATACCTGCACCAACAATTACTCCTCTCAGTAAAGTAACTTGACGAATAATTCCTAAACTTAAAAAGAAATCATCCCCCATAGTTTTAGATAAAATAGCTCCAATAATTCCCCAAGCGATCGCCGTCAAAAAACAACCCCAAATTGCTCCAACAATTGCACCTCTTATCCCAATTAATTCTAATGCTAAAGGTAAAGGAGGAGCCATAATTAATCCACCTAATATAATTCCAGATATTGCTCCACCAATAGCACCATTACCACCACCAAAAATTACTGTAGCTATTAATAATTGAGGCAAGTTACTAGAGGTAATATCAATATTTGTTTGACTCCAAAACAGTAAGCAAACTATGGCAATTATACCTACAATTGTGCCAAAAAAAGAACCCCAAATTGCACCTAAAATTGCTCCCGACTTACCCCAAATTCTCGCACCTCCCAAAAACATAGGAGGTTTAAATAAACTCCAAACAAAACCAAAAGTTGCTCCCATAAATGCTCCTGAAATATATGCTCTACCAAAATTAGCATCCCGATTTAATATTGCTAAAATTAATCCTCCTATAGTGCTGCCCAGGAAAAAGCCACCAATAATTCCAAATATTATATAATTTTTGCTAGATTCATCCTGTTTTCCCATTAATGACTTCCAAATTAAGCTAATAATAGTACACCACAAGATACCCATTAATAATGCACTTACAATAGTGGCTAAATTTTGATTAATTCCTATGGATAAACCAGCCAAAGTAGCACCAAATAAAACACCCCAAACAGTACCACCAATTGTGCCCCAGATTATCTTATGAATTATATTTGTTTGCTTGCTAGGTAACTCTCTCATAATTTTTATTCTTGCTACACCATATAAGGTGTTAGATGTTAAGTTTTAGGTGGCTCAACTTTTTTTACCTGTAAGCATTCAGCAGTCAGCCAGCCTCCTATGGTCGGAACTGCGGACTTCAGCTATCAGCTATTGCTTTTAGTTTAGGATAAAAGCAATATTTAATTGTCTTACTACAGAAGTTGCTTCCCTTGCTCTTAAAGTCAGTTGTTAATTTAAGCACTGTCCTTAAGGAGAAAATCTTGTTGCTGTTAACGAAGTTCCTCCGCAGGAGGCTAGCTGACAGCTAATAGCTGAATGCTTACTTTTACCTTATACCTACTACCTAACACTTACAACCTTATTTTCAATTTAACTTACTACTAAAAACTTTCTTCAATAAACTATCCAAAAGCCTAAAAAATTATTTTTACTATCAGGAGCTATAGCAGAAGATGAGGTACTACTAGAATGTCTAGCAGCAATATTCCAAGAGTGTACTCTATGAAATTTTATATTAATTTTTTGACTTATATTCCCAAACTTTACCATTTGATAGGGAAAATTTATAATTATTATGCCAACAATTAGCGCATTATTTCTAAACATTTCTGTGCATATAGCAGAAAAAGGAAGAAAGAAAAATCTGGCAAGGAAAAATCTGGCGTTGTCTGAGTTTTAAGCTTTTGATATGTCCGCGCCCTTTGCTTTAACTGCTATATTGCATAAACTAAAAGTATTATCTGAAAAACTACCGATTTTTGTTGTTTGACAATATTTGATGACTATAGAGACTTTTCCATGTGTTCTTTAATTCATTTATGGACTGGTAAAAAATCAATATATCGAGCTGTAGAAGTATCTCTAATTATCATTTTATAGAAGATAGACTTTAACCAGTTACCCTTTATTCAGACAAAGATGATATGATAGTTAAGACTTATTTTTAATGATATTTTATGCATAATCAACAACCACCCAAAATTATTAAACAACGTCTGCAATATCAAGGCAGGAAATTTAACTTTGACGTTAACTATATGCGTCTACCTAATGGAGTTGAAGGAGACTGGGAATGTATTCGTCATCCGGGTGGAGCTTTATGTATTCCTGTTACTTCAGATGGAAAATTAGTCTTAGTAAAACAATATCGATTTGCTATTAAAGATAGGATTTTAGAATTTCCAGCAGGTACAATAGAAGAAAATGAAAATCCTGCTGATACTATCAAACGAGAAATAGAAGAAGAAACAGGTTATCGCGCTCATAAATGGCAAAAGTTAGGAGAATTTCCTCTTGCTCCTGGGTACTCGGATGAATTTATTTATGCTTTTTTAGCAGAAGATTTAGAAAAGTTGGAAAGTCCACCAGCGCAAGATATTGATGAAGATATAGAAACAGTTTTAATGACACCTCAAGAATTAGAAAAGGCTATCTTTGATGGAGAAGTTATTGATGCTAAGTCAATCTGTAGTTTATTCTTGGCAAAACCATTTTTATCAGGAAGGAAGAAGTAAGAAGGAAGAAGGAAGAAGGAAGAAGGAAGAAGTCAAAAGTCAAAAGTCAAAAGGAAGAAATAATTTTCCTTTTAGTCAATCCTCTTCTTTTGAAGGAAAGGTAATTATTAATTATTAATTGTTAATTATTAATTATTAATTAGGGTTTGCTGATTAAATATCGCGCTTATTGACTGATATTGGTTTGAGCAATTTTAGATCTGGAAAAAGTGCGAGGTTTTCAATGGTAATGGTTCAAAAATTCAGGATTTTGGGTGCATAGTAGGGCAGAACCATCTTGAGAAAATTCTTACTCCTACCTCCTCTAAATTCCCCTAACTCCTGTCTCCCCCTCCTGGGAGGGGTTAGGGGTGGGTTGTCTCCTGTCTCCTACCTTCACCCATAAGACTTTTTCAGCAAGCCCTAATTATTAATTGTTGAACTGCCTCTCATTGTATAGATTGAAGGATTTTTTTGCCTGATTTTTGTCTAATACCAATTACCAAAACTAATGCTATACTTAGAGAACTTCAATTATTAAGTAATTAATACAGGCTCATGGAACCTTTTTGATAATTAGCACGCCAGTTAGTATTAATTATTCTTATGTTTACTACTTTCCCACTCCCCTACTCCCCTACTCCCCCACTCCCCCACTCCTCTGCTCAATAAAATGTCTAACTTAATTCTCTTTTGGCATCGACGCGATTTACGCATTTCAGATAATATCGGACTTACACAAGCATCTCAACAAAATCAAAAAGTAGTAGGTATATTTTGCCTTGATCAAAATATTCTCAAACGAGACGATATTGCCCCCGCAAGAATAACTTATATGATTGGTTGTTTACAACATCTACAAAAACGCTACCAAGAAATAGGAAGTCAACTATTAATACTCTCAGGAAAACCTGCCGAAGCCATACCAAAATTAGCAACTTTTTTAGAGGCAAAAGCAGTATATTGGAATCGAGATGTTGAACCTTATAGTCGGGAACGAGACCGTCAAGTTACTGAAAATTTAGAAACAGTAAATATTCAAGTAAAAACATTTTGGGATCAACTCCTTCATTGCCCAGAAGAAATATTTACTTCTACTAATAAACCCTATAGTGTTTATACCCCATTCTGGAGAACTTGGAGCAGCAAAAAAAAATCTAACCCAGTCAATACTCCCCTACTCAAAGGGTTAACTGAAGAACAACTTCAACAAACAAAAAAAATAGCAACTATTGACTTACCCACTGCGAAAGAATTAGGATTTAATTGGGAAAACCCACTCATTCTCGAACCCGGAGAAACTATAGCGCTAGAAAAATTAGAAACATTTTGCCAAGGGGCAATATATTCATACCAACAACAACGAAATTTCCCTAGTATTGATGGTACATCCCTACTCAGTCCCGCCCTAAAATTTGGTACTATTGGTATTCGGACAGTTTGGGCAAAAACTCAAGAATTAATAGAAAATTGTTCTAGTGATGAAGCATTTGAAAATATCGAAACTTGGCAAAAAGAAATAGCATGGCGCGAATTTTATCAATATGTTATGTACCATTATCCCGAATTAGAAACTGGTCCTTATCGCCCACATTGGAAAAATTTTCCCTGGGAGAATAATCAAGCATATTTTTTGGCCTGGTGTGAAGGTAAAACTGGTTATCCCATTGTTGATGCTGCTATGCGTCAGTTAAATGAAACAGGTTGGATGCACAACCGTTGCCGAATGATAGTTGCTAGTTTTCTCACAAAAGATTTGATTATTAATTGGCAGTGGGGGGAGAAATATTTTATGCAGAAGTTGATAGATGGAGACCTTTCGGCAAATAATGGCGGTTGGCAGTGGAGTGCGTCGAGTGGAATGGATCCAAAACCGTTGAGAATATTTAATCCTGCATCTCAGACACAAAAATATGATCCAGAAGCAGAATATATTCGGGAATGGGTTTCAGAGTTGCGTAATGTAGATACGGAATATTTAGTTACTGGTAAAATTCCGGCAGATGAAAGGGAAGCTGTAGATTATCCTGCACCTATTGTTGACCATAAAAAACGACAACAACTATTCAAGTCACTTTATCAGGAGCAGAAAAATTGATTTTGTAGATTCTGTAGGTTAGGTAGAGATAAACAAAACTCAAAACTTGTTACCTTTTACGATCAAAATTTTCTTGCTTCTTGCTTCTTGCTTCTTGTTTCTTGCTTCTTGCTTCTTGCTTCTTGCTTCTTGCTTCTTGCTTCTTGCTTCCAAAAAAAAATAGTTCACCGCAACGCCGTCTTACCTCAGCTTTTGACCTGGATAATACCAGGTGGGTATCTCGGCCCAAGTTTAAAGTTTCTGGGTACAAGCCCAGTTTACTGCCACTCTAGCATCTAGATTCCCAATGTTTTTTGATTTGTAGGTCAAAAAAACATTTTTGGCAGTCACCAACGTCGCAGTAGAACCTAGATATTATTATAGCGATTATTTTTTGAATGTCATCCCCTGTGAGGAAAGTCAAAAGTCAAAAGTCAAAAGTCAAAAGTGAGAATTTGTAACCTTGACACTCTCAGGACTTACGCAAAGACACTGTGTATATAGTCCAGTAACTATTGGACAATAGTTATGAGTACTATATATAGCGTATCTGCGTAAGTCCTAACTCTATTAATTGACATCCTCCCCGGCCTAAAGGCGCGGGGATTCCTACCAAGCCGTAGCTCCTCGGTGGGTTGACGTCTCACGGGCTGCTGCTACTTTGGCAGTAGTCTGACGCTTGCCTCCACGTCCGTTTTTTGTCTCGGACTGCCCGCCCGCGACTAATATATTTATTGCTGCATTCTTGTCTCTATCGTGTTTTGCACCACAGTTAAGGCATTCCCACTCTCGCACTTGAAGGTCTAATTTGCCTCCACGAAAACCACAACAACTGCATTTTTGGCTGGTTGGCTCCCAACGATTAATTACTCTGAAATCGCGAC
>NZ_JAAHHG010000472.1 GCF_010692555.1 Okeania sp. SIO3B5
TTCCGACCTGATTTCTTTATTTTTTTTTTTCAAGCCGAAGACCGCATACGAGATCCCGCCGGCGTGGTGACTGGAGTTCAGACGTGGGCTCCTCCCACCCCATCCCCCCATCCCCCCATCCCCCATCCCCCCATCTCCCCATCCCCCCATCTCCCCATCTCCCCATCTCCCCATCCCAACTATATAACAAGTATTCCACTAGATTTGATATCAACGCTGTTTCGGAATAGTTAAGGTTCGACCAATCTGCATTTCTAAGTTGCGTGGATCGTCAAGCTGATTGGCTTCAGCAATAATGCGCCACAGTTTTGGATTTCTGTAAACTTGGGCTGCTATACTACTTAAAGTATCGCCACGCTTGATAATACGGGTGGTCAATTCAGGATCGGTTTGCCGTTTGTCTACTAACGGAGCAAGAAATTCTAAGAAACTAACGCTCAAATTTGCTCTCAGGGGTTTTCCATTCCCTTTAAAGAGCGTAAAATTTTGCGTCAAACTGGTAATTACGCCAATAAAGGGGAAATCAGAACCTACAGGAGCCTCACCCCAGGAAACTTCACAAACTCGTGGATGAGCTTCATCTCGTTCGATGCGAGTTAGAGTTACAATTTTGTTAGTTTCTTGTCGCACATCCTCCCCATTAACTGCTTCAGTCACGTCGAAAAATAATTCCAAAGTGAGCTGACGACTGCCACCCCCTTTAAATTCCACAGTGGGCGCATTAACTTGTCTTTCAGTGTTTGTTCCTTGTCCACTAGAGCTTTCCGGTGGTCCCCAGTTGACGGATTTACTGATAGAATAAGCTTCTGGATTAAATTGCACCGAAATTGCCTTGTTCAGCAACCTGTTGTACTGTTCCCCCTGCTTTTCTAAAGGAGTAATTGTCAATTTTGTTAATTTTTGTTGTCCTATTACCATTTCCCAATCCAATACATAACTTATTGTTTTTGTTGTTTAATTTCTGCTAAAATTTCAGGTAATTTCTCGAAATCTCCCTCAGATAATTTACGCCCTGGTTTAGATTTCAGACGGTCAGCTAACGCATAAAACGCATCGGTATCGTCTCGATGAGCCAATACATAAGCCCGTAATTCTGGTTCATTCATGGTTTTAAAATTAGGATGATTCATAAAATTGTTACCTCACCATTTCTGTCAATTAAAACTTGGATATCTTCACCTGCGAGAATAAAAATATCATTGCTTCTTTCATCTAATCTAACTAGAGAAATTGGTAAATACATCTGTGTTATTCTTTGACACATAATAAAACAATTAACCGCTTGTTTCTCTGTAGGCATTTTCACACCTCATACCCCCCTACGTTCCTTTTCTACTGCAAGTTGACGAGCCAGAATCCTACTTACTTGTTCAGCAACTTTGGCGATATCTACCGATGCCCCTGATGCTGTTTCTGGAGCAGGCATTGGCGTTGTAGAATTTCCCTCCATTGCCAACTGAACTGTAGAATTATCTACTGTATTAGTTGTTTGACGAGTGAGTACACCATGAGTATTTATGGGAGTTATTGCTAGAGGTAGAGCAATTTTCTCACTATAAGGATTTTTGGTGGATGACCCCTCATTAGCTTGTAAACCATCGGTGCTTTTGAGCCAAACCATGTTTAACTCAGAACTAGGGTTACTGGCGATCGATGCTTCTGGTGATAGTTGTACAGGTAAGTTTGACTTTTGTCCCTGTAAGGATAAGGGCCGAGATTGAGAAAGGTCGGTCTTTGGTACGATTGAAGTTACGTTAAAATCTTCTGCTTTAGTTTGAATAATCCCTTTAACCAGAGGTAGATTAGTTTTTGGTTGAGTTGCAGTTACTAAACTGTTGGGATTAACAGAAGTATCTGCTTTCCTTTGAACCGTACTTGCCGATAATTGATTAGTAGCTTTGGGAAGAGGCAAATCCCGATCCTGTTTGGAGTTAGGTTCAGCTTCAACCCTAGCTCTTAGATTCCTGGCATTAACTTCTGAAACAGTTGCTTTGCGACTAATCCGAAAATTACCAGTGGATAGCCCCTCATTTGTTTTAGTTTGAATAATCCCTTTAACCAGAGGTGGATTAGTTTTTGGTTGAGTTGCAGTTACTAAACTGTTGGGATTAACAGAAGTATCCGCTTTCCTTTGAACCGTACTTGCCGATAATTGGTTAGTAGCTTTGGGAAGAGGCAAATCCCGATCCTGTTTGGAGTTAGGTTCAGCTTCAACCCTAGCTCCTAGATTACTGGCATTAACTTCTGAAACAGTTGCTTTGCGACTAATCCGAAATGGTCGATTTGTTTCTCCCCTACTTGTCTTCACAACAGAGGTGTCAGATTGTGGTTTTTTTTCCACTGGCTTTGTCATTACCGTTGCTTTCTGGGTTATAGATGGCTGCAGGGGATTTGTGTTAGTTCTGCCTAATTTATTAGGGCTTCTCCCTTGAATCTCCCTACTATTCTGAAACTGCCTTGATTGAGGCGGTATAGAACGTTGAACCATTTCTCCCATTGCTGAGTCAGCGTAAGGAGTTGTGGGAAATTGCTCATTAAGAACCTCCGCTGATTCCGTGCGCTGTCGCTGAAGACGTTGAGTTATTGCTGTAGGCTGCAAAACTCCAGATCCATAGCGAAATTTTACCTGTTCTGGTAAGGCCAACCTTTGTACAAGTCGTCCAGCCATCCCTTGAGTCGCTTGATAATGACAATGTAACTGCTGGGTATTAATTACCCCAGCAGGTTCAACCACTCGTCGTTGTAAACGTTGGCCCAAGGTTAGACTGTTTGGATTATTAGAAGGGTGTAAAGGATAATCTTCCATCTTAAAAGTACCAATAGTAATATTATGTCCGGATAATCAGTGATAAAAAACCTTTATCCCTTTAAACCAATATTTTCTTCTGTTTCCCCCTTTCAAAGGGGGGCTAGGGGGGATATCTTGATACTACACTGCGCGATCGCCCGAGGGAATCTTCTTCCTGGGCAACTCAGGATTCAATCCCCCCAACCCCCCTTCGTAAGGGGGGCTATTTTTCTTCCCCCCCTTCGTAAGGGCAGGGCTGTTTCAAAGTCCCGTAAGTTAAGGATTTAGGGATAACGGGAGATGAGAAGATAGCGGAACAGTGAAATTCACCAAAATTTGCCTATTTTTCATCCAATAAGCGTCTTTAAGCTCTGAGAGAATATTTGGTTCAACGCCGCTTAAAAGCCTCCATCCCCGTGTCTCCGTGTCACCGCGTCCCCGTGTCTATCGAGAATGAAACAGCCCTGCCTTCGTAAGGGGGGCTATTCTTCTTCCCCCCTTTCAAAGGGGGGCTAGGGGGGATATCTTGATACTACACTAGATAAAATCTATCTGCCCAGTTTGGGCATTCAAACGCCTATTGATTTGGGCAACTTCCTCAACCCACCGTCTCCTTTCTCTGTGTTCCATTACCATGATTGATTCATAGTGCCAATGGAAATGATAGGCCAGATAGGCTACCTCCTGATAGAGTTGGTCCAGGGGGTAGCCTAAGATTCCCCCGATAGGTCCAACTCCACAGAAAAATCCTTTTCACAGTGAGGACAGGTAATCTGGAGCGATCGCGTTCCATTGCCATTAATGCGATTGTACAAATCCTGTAGATAGGATAAGTCAGAAGCGAATAAGCCTTCAATCACTTTAGGATTAATCGCTTCTACAGAACCTAGTCTAGTTATAACTCGAGATAGCAGAATGACGATTAAGTAGGCTGGGTTAGATTGTACGCGAGGGTCTTTCAGGGGTATAATTTCATCGGCAGCAGTTGCCAGTCGCATTATCCCTTCCTTATGTAAAGTGCCTTCTTTGTCCACATAACCTGCTGGTAATGTAAACTCATACTCAGTTTGCAGCATGGCTGTTTGCTCAGGAATATTCATACCGTTTCACGGACTTCAAAAGTCAATGGAATTCAAAAGTCAAAAGTCAAAAGTCAAAAGTAAGATTTTATAGACACGGAATTCAAAAGTCAAAAGTCAAAAGTCAAAAGTAAGATTTTATAGACCCATAACAGGGAATTTAAAAGTCAAAAATTAATATTTTATAGACTCATGACAGGCAAGAGGAAACAGAGAACAGGAAGAAAGAATTGATAATTTATGGATAAGATTGGATATCTATGATAGTCATATGCAATTATTTTTGCTTATGTATTTATACAATTCAGAACTTACGTAAATTCTTAGATAAAAAGCTATCTGTAGAGGGATAATGACAATTAAACCCTACTATATATGGGAGTTCTGCGTAATTTCTGCAATTAATTTTGCATAAATAAGCACTTACCTAAAAATCTTGTTATCATATCAAATCCGCTTAATTCGCTAGAAAAAAATGTTCTATTTTCCATCCTTCCCACACTCTTTTTATCAAAATAATATGGGTCTAAAACCCCGCCAAGATCGGCGAAATATTTTTGGAGCGGGCCTCAAATCCCCGTTACCAAAATCACTTCTGACTTCCCCTCCCCTCCACCGGAGGGGCTAGGGGTGGGTTGGGAGGGGTTAGGGGTGGGTTGACTTCTGACTTCTGACTTCGTTAAGCTCGCTCCAGACGTTCACAAGTTACGGTTAGGGTATCAATCGCAACATCACTTCCCTTAGCATCTAAACCAGGTGCTTCATACTTACTAGCCCAAGCCTGGAAAAAGTTCCAGCGTACTTTTTCTTGTCCTGTATCATCAAGCAGAATGATAGAACCATTTTTACGTTCAATCTGTCCATTGACAGCAGCTAAGTGCCAGTCATAGAGTTCACGAGAATCAGTTAGTCCCCATTTGAGAGAAATGTCAGGATAACTAGCTTTCCCTCGCAGTTTACGCACTGTAGCATCGTCTCCACCTTCACGATATTCAACGATTTCTACCTCAGAACCAAAACCACTACATTCTGAAAATCCTCCCTGAACAATGCCATCAATCTCCACAAGGAAACGATAGTTTTTATACGGATCGACTCTTGGCATGACTAAATCTCCTTTTTAGTTGGTTCAACAGATTACTATTCGCCAGCCGTTTGCTGGATGCGGAAGATAACAAATTCCGCTGGCTTGACAATTGCTACCCCAATCAGGGTAACAACTTGTCCTAACTCCCTGACCTCTGGGGGATTAGTGTCTGCGTCACATTTAACAAAGAAAGCTTTATCCGGTGTTTCTCCAAACAAGGCTCCACTGCGCCATTCATTTAATAGGAAGTCCCCTACTGTCCGTTTAATCCGTTGCCACAGTCCTAAATCATTGGGTTCAAAGACAGCAAACTGCGTCCCATCATTAATAGACTCCACTAAGTAATTGAAATAGCGACGGGTACTGATATAGCGAAAATCAGCATTGGCATCATCTGCCATTGTCCGCGCTCCCCAGACTTTAATTGTGCCTTTGAAAGAACGAATCACGTTAATCCCTTCTGGATTTAAACCATCCTGCTGTGCTTTACTAATGGGACGACTGATATCGAGAGCATTAACAACAACTTCATTCGCAGGTGCTTTAAACACCCCCCGCGTTGCATCATTGCGAGCATAAATTCCAGCAATGTGACCACTAGGAGGTATAATATCTGGAACTTCAGTAACTGGATCGAAGACTTTAATCCAAGGATAGTAAATGGCGGCATAGCTAGCTTGCTGGCTCGGACCAACAGGACGAATACCACTTACATTACCTGGATCTTCGGTTTGAACGCCATCTAAAATAGCCACTCTGTCTCCCATTTTAGCACAGTGAGCAATGATGGCCGTGTGTTGAGCTTGGCTGATTGCTCCTGGTACGGCAACAATGGTGATTTCATCAACTGGTTCAAACTTCTCTAACTCATCACTAGGGTTGTTGAGAGGGGGGACAGGAGGATCTTCTTGTGAAGGAGCAACCCGCAGCACATGACAACGAGTACCTCCATTGAAGAAGAAGCCATATACAGCATGGGCTAAGATTTTATTGCCCTCTTGAAAATCGCCAAATTTAGTTTTGAACTCTTCCCAACTGGTAATTAATATCGGTTCACCTGCTAGAGCCAAAGTATACGGGATTGGTTCATTGGCGAGGTCAAACTGTCCTGGTTGAGGTGGCATTGTAACATCATCAGCTACCACTCCAATAAATCCAGCTACACTGGTAGCAACGCCAGCAATGGGTAGGGAAGCGGGTGGCACATATTCAACATAAACTCCTGGGGAGAGATATTGTGGCATACTGTTTTCTCCTTGATAATCACTAAAATTACTGCTGTAACTCCACGTTGTAATTACTTTCTGTGTTTTCTACTGGAATAGTAATATTAACCTCCTGTAATAAATTTCCTAACTGCACCCTCAAGGTATAAGCACCAGCAGAAATTGCCCCTATGCTGTACTGTCCATTTCCATCAGTGGCTACAGTAAGATTAGGTTCAACTAAAATAACTTTTGCACCCACCACAGGTTGATTGTTGGTATCCGTAACTTGTCCACCAATGCGGAAAAATCTTTGTTCGGTACCTGGCACAAGTTGTTCTGAGAATGGTGAAAGTTGCTGACCTAATTGTAAATCTTGAGTAATGACAATGGGGGTTGGTTCTGGCTCAAACAGTTCCTTCATAGAAAGGGTGACAGTGACTGTAATTGAAGGACGCAATTGATTACCCAACGCTGTCCAAAGTTCAGCCACACTTTGCACTCCATCGACTTGAGCTGTTACCAATGGTAAGGGTGGTTCTTGCCCTGCCAGTCGGGTACTTTCTAAAAAAGGTATTTCTGGAATAGTTGGATAGCCTGAGAATACTTGCAGTACTTGGCTAAGTAATTGGTGTTCTTGCAGGGGTAATTCTTCCCCGCCAACTGGCCAAGCTGTAACCAAATAAGAACAGGCTATGCGCTTAGGTGGGTTATGAACTATAGCTTGTCCATTCCGCCGCTCAATAGTCGGTTCATTACTGCGCAGTTCCAGGTGTTCCCGAATGTCGTACAGAAATAAATTAACAGTGGTTTGCCCAGGACTAAAAGTTTCCGACGGACGCTCAAAGGAAATTTGGGCTTCCGCCAATTCTGGAAACCTCGATGATAGTCTTGAATCTTCCAAAATCCTCCTCAAAGCTTGACTCAGATCGCGAATCATTTTGACTAACCTCGTTGGATTTTATGATCGACCATGCATCACTTTCGTGACTTAGGACCTGCCTGAAAAATACATCTTTTGTAGTTTTGGGGTATTAACTTTTACTCACAGTTACGTTGTTTTTAATGAGTAGTCCTAAATATTGTAATAATTTGTAATAATAGAATAAATATTCTAGTTTTTAACCCTGATGTCAATAATTATTACCGAAAAGCGACGTTGAGAGCAAGCGTGTTTTAACCGGGGGATGAAAACAAGCGAGTCGTTTAGACTAGACAACTTTAGTTATCCTGTGCTATTATTTAGATATATAAACGTTTAGACAAAAGTAAGCAGCAAAGCATGGTTTAGACGCTATGCCGACTGTGTAGGGGCACTTTGACTTGTCCCCAAAGAGTATATCTTTGGTCAGCTAAGAAAAAAACGAAGCAACATGGATTTATCGGTGTTGCGTAGTATCAACTTAGAATCCCCTCGGCAAAAGCTGCGGGGAGTAGTCAACCTAATTATCTTAACTTAAATAAATGTGGATGCTTCCATATTGTGAAAATAGGTAGAATTCATAGTATTGACATCCTCCCCGGCCTAAAGGCACGGGGATTCCTACTGAGCCATAGCTCCTCGGCGGGTTGACGCTTTGCTTCGCATAGCTGTCGCTAACACAGGGTGCTGCTTCCTTGGCGGTAGTCTAACGC
>NZ_JAAHHG010000473.1 GCF_010692555.1 Okeania sp. SIO3B5
CCGATAAATTCGGATACTAGCACTAACAATATTCCCAGTACTTAGGAGTTCAATTGGTGTTGTTAAATTTTCAGACATGGCTAAATTTACAACTGATAACTGATAACTGATAACTGATAACTAATAACTGAAATGACCCTGATACAACAAAATTAAATATCTTGTTTTCTTAACTGTAAACCCATACCTTCTCGACGAGTTCGGAGGTCATAGTAAATCACGCCTTTAATTACCTGCCAAAAAGGAGTAATAGCTACAGTCGCCACGAAAAATAATATCAATGTTATCAAAATAATAGGTGCAAATTGCTGTAGTGCAGCGGCAGGAGAGTTCGCTGCTGTAAAAGCTATTGAAGCAAAACTAGCTAAAATCGGAATTATGGCGACAATATACATTGGTATGGTTACCAGAAAGGTGATAAAAACTATTAATTGAATTCGGAATACAGACCCTTTAGTTAATTCCCAACTTCTGCTTATCCCTTGGCTAGTATTAATATTTGTTTCTACTGCCAAAGACACTTCAGGAATAAATAAACGAGAGTATAACCAAATATATAATCCCAAAACAACTAAAGAAAGTAGAAGACTTATCAGTGGTAACATTAACTCAAGATTTAAGCTTGCTAGAATATATGCAAGTGGAAAAAATATTAACTGTTGAGCCAATGTTAAAATTAAATTGAAAACAAACAAAATTATCCATACAATAAATAGTGATATCAATATATTCCACATTTGGGGATTAACCATTTGTCTGGCAGAACTTACAGTTTCTGGTTGATTTGTTAACACGCCAAAAACTAAACGTGAAATTAGTGCTGAATTAACAAAATATTTAGCAGCACAATAAACAAATAACACCAGCACAATAGGAATTAGTATTAGTACAAACGAAATTGTATTATCTCCAGAAATAAAAACTAGAGGGATACAAAATAATGCAAAAACTACAGGTAAAAAAGACCATAAAGTTGCCCTCAAAGAGATACCAAAATAAGACTTAAAATGGTCTCGATATATTCTCAACCCAGCGCTAACAACATTTCCTACACTCAGAGGCTCCATAGGTGGAGTTAGATTTTTAGACATAACTAAATTTATTCTAATTACTTGAAGTGAAAATTTTATATTTATCTTAAACTAATCAAAGGTAGCTATTAGGAAAACTTAATGAATATTAACCGTTGGATTAGACGTAGAGAAAAAAATTGGCAGCATTTAGACTCTTTATTAAGGCAAGTAGAAAAAAAGGGATTAAAATCATTGCCAGCAGCTCAAGTTAGGGAAATGGCCAGTTTATATCGTTCTGTATCGGCAGATTTGGCCCGCGCTAAAACTCACCAAGTGGGCAATATTCTGGAGCAAGATTTACAGAGGTTGACTACTCGTGGTTACACTCAAATTTATCAGGGAAACCGGAAGCAGGAATGGCAAGCAGTCTGGGAGTTTTGTCGTTGGGGGTTTCCAGCAGTGGTGCAAAAAACTTGGGCTTACACGGCAGTGGCGACGGCGTTTTTTTTGGTTGCTTGGTTGGTGGCCTGGTGGTATAGTTGGCAAGACCCAGTATTTATGTCGTTGATAGTGCCAGAATCTTTGATTTCTCAGGTACGTGATCGTCAAGAATTATGGATGGGGTCAATAGTAGGAGTTGAACCTCTGGCTTCTAGTAATATTATGATTAATAATTTACGGGTTTCTTTTTCTGCAGTAGCTGGTGGTATTAGTGGTGGTATTTATACAGTTTATTTGTTGGTATTTAATGGATTATTAATTGGGGCAATAGGTGCTCTAGTTGGTCAGCATAATTTGGCTGTTCCTTTTTGGGCTTTTGTATTTCCTCATGGTGCTTTAGAATTGCCTGCAATATTTTTGGCTGGTGGGGCGGGTTTATTAATAGCAAGAGCTATTTTGTTTCCGGGTAAATATGGTCGAATTGATGCTTTAAAGTTTTATGGTTTTCAAGCAGCACAGTTGGTTTTTGGTGTTGTGGCGTTGTTAGTTATTGCTGGAATTATTGAGGGGTTTTTCTCGCCTAGTCCTTTAGTACCTGATATTTTTAAGTATATTGTTGGAATGGGATTATTTTTGGTTTTATGTATTTATTGTACAAGAAGGGAGTAGGGAGTAGGGAGTAGGGACTGGAGTGCATTTATAGTAATATAGCAATCCTAAGTTAATTGTTTGATTCTGGTGACGAATAATGTGTCAGATTATCAGGATTTCTTGGAGGTTACAGTTGTCAATTGGTTTGTTACATGAATGTTGCGATAGTAGGAGTTGGAAAACTCTTCTGTTCTTTATCAAGCTATTGAGCGTACAAAACAGGGGAGTGCAGATTTTTCTGATTATTTAATAGGAGCGAGAAGCCCTCCGGGCCGCTTCGCGAACGCTCGTCAAGCAGGTTGTGTAGAAACTGTGACGTTTGACAAAAAATTAAGAGGAGAAGCAGGGTTTAATTGTCTTGAATAAAAGGCGATCGCTCCTAAAATCTAGTTTGTTTGGGAAGGAGCGATCGCAAATTATTTATTTTTCAGATTGCTCTATTGGAAAATTTATAAGACTTGGTTTCCATTCTTGGTTTATTTCATATTCTAATTCTAATCCCAATGAAGTGCGTATATAATCCGAATTTTTTGTAGGCTTTACTTCGCTTTTAGTCAATTCATCAAGCAACCAAGCAAGAAACTCCTGATATTTTTTTGAATCTGAAAAATGGTAACATCCTTTGTCAGGGAGCAAAGTTAAAGGTTGAGTTAGCCATGTGTTAGGGGTCGAACGTTTCGTTAGCCATTTTACTCTAGTATTTTGCATTAGATCGACAATTAATGCGGTCGCATCTTCATACATTTTTAGTTTATTTTGCTCTTGATCTAATTCTTTACTGTCTTCATTGCCAGAAGCATCACTTTGTTGAACCGATTCTGATTTATCTTCTTCTGATTTTTGATTGACTTTACTGTCAGAGTTGCAAGTTTGCTTAACCGCAATTTTTTTGTCTTCCATATCGATATTTCGATAAAAAAATAGCAGAAAATCCTTTTTTTCTTGATCATTTAATCCTACAGCAGACATTGATTGAGTTAACTTATTTTTGATTTCATCTTGTAAATTTTTAGTAGTGCCTATCGGTTCTGTAAGAGCTGACAAGATTTCAATTGTTGTTTCTTTGATATTTTTAATCAATGTGCTTATCGAACTAGAAAACTCACCCAAAGTAGTTTTGTTTGGTTCATTGTCATTTTTTATATCTTCTTTGACATTATTTTCTTTGCCTTTGAATTCAGTTTGAATGCCTCCCAATAACAATGGGATTACTTCTAGAAAAATTGAAACAGTAATTGCGAAAATCACAAAGCTAGTTTGTCTTTTGCTGTTGGGATTTAAGAGGATTTCTAGGGGGACTAAAAATGTCGGAGTTTTGACATAATTATCATAATTAGGAGCTTGGAATGAATTTTTTCCTAGTAAATCAGAGTCAAACTCCTGGATATTTTCAAGCTTTTCCTTTAGATTTCTGAACAAGCTATCATCTTTGGCAAAAAGCTCTGAAAAACTTTGATTGGACTCTATGAACTCTTCGACGCTCAAATAACTGTTCAGTTGAGATTCTTTTAGTTGATTTAAATTTTGATGCACTTGATGTTCATAGGGTAATTCTACGGGACTAATATTTTGAAGGCGATCGTTCCTTTTTTTTATTTGTTCCGCAATTTCACCTTTTCCATCTTTGTCTTTTGCTTCTTCCCGCTTTTGTCTAAACTCATCTATTTCTTGCTTGAGCAAGTTGACAGTTCCTATATTTGGATTTTCTTTTTCGATATTGTTGATAGTTTGCTTTAAAGAAGTGCGAAGGTCGTTAATAAATTGATTGTGTGCAATGACTGTTTTGGTCACAGATTGGTACTTAAGTTGACCCTCACTTAGTTGGTTATAAATCGCAAAAAAGCTTGTATATATACTGCCGATACAGAAAATTAAAATTAACAAAAATCGGCGGAGTGGATGCTCTTGTTTTATTTCGATAAAAACCACTATAGAAAAGTAAATTATTGACAGTATGAAGCCAACGACAATTCCAGTACCATAAGGAAGTATTTTATTCGCACCTATAGTCGTCGTAATTCCATTAAAAGTCATTAATGGAAAAGCAGTTACAGCACCAAATCGATTAGTTACAAAAGTAATGCCACCTCTTGCTAAAGATTTTATTTTTGTTACCAGATTATCTTTGTCATCTTCATTTGCTGACTCTGTATTGGTGGCAAGACTACCATTGGGAGATTCCTCGGTCTCTAAATCTGGACTAGACTCGTCAATTTGATGTTCATCCATGTTATAATGTTCCATATTTTGGGCACTGTACTATTGCGGAATAATTTGTCATTTATTCCTATACATAAATGTCTTTTTTCTCTTTAACTACTTATTACTATTCCCACACTTTCTTGATGCACCACCAATTAATTTTTCTAGCTCTAATAACGAAAACCGGAAAACATTTGGATTTTCTGCAAAGAGAAGTTTTGAAAAGCACTCTGGAAAGGAAAAAATACTCGTAAACATGAGAAAATAGCCATTACAAGTACAATCATGTTAAACGAATTGGTAGTGAATTATGGAAAATTTGTTTTTTGAAAGCGTGCAAAATGCTTTTACAATAGAGAAATTTATAAATTGTTAGAGTTAATTAATCTCTATAGCGCTAATCCTTTATGGTTAAATATTTTGCCGATGCTGTTGAAGATTTATGTGATGGAAACAGAAGGCTCGTTTTTTACAATTCAACCTGTTGTTAAATCTTTTGGCAAAATGTTATTAGACATCTCCAGAAAAGAGGCAGTAGGGGGAAATAATTGATAATTTATGTGTGATAATTGATTTGATTTTTTATTATTGGAGATGTCTATTAGCATCGGAGCAATGAACGAAGGCAGAAGGCAGAAGGGAAAATTGCTTACTTCGGTTCTAATAAATATGAATAGCAAGCCAAATTGTTTCTATATTTGCATCGGTTGAAATAATTTTATGTGGGGTTTTTGCTGGTATAAAAACATGACTATCTTTGACTAATTTTGTTGTTTTTTGATTAATCTCTAATATGGCAGAACCTTGAAGCAATGTTACCCATTCATCTTCATCTTGAATAAATTCTTCACTTACAAAATTAGGGGGTGAAATTATTTTATTAATTTTGACATTTTTATGTGAGAGTAAATTTTTTAATATCTCTTCCATGATTTTTAATTAAGGTTTTAGGTGATAGGTTTTAGGTTTTAGGTGATAGGTTTTAGGTAGTATTAAGTAGGTAAGTGGAAAAATTTACAACTATGTCATTGCGACTGGAACGGAGTGGAAGGAAGCAATCTCAAAGGTTTCAATTACATTTAGGAAATACAGCGCTTTCCGTTGTTATGAGATACACCCATCGCGGGCAAGATGCCCGCACTACAATTTTACCGAAAAATTGTGGTTTAAAGCCTCCTTATTACAGCGGTACTGATAACTGATAACTGATAACTGATAACTGAAATGCCTTCTTCCTTCTCCTACACAACTTTACTCAAAATAAATAAACTTTCATCTCCTCCACGTCCAATTCTTAAAGTTTCGTCTAAATAAGTAATATCTAGTGTAGCAATTCTACCTTGAGGATTATTAGCTGCTACAACTTTAAAAGGATTTAATTTAGGAGTATTAATACCCACAATTTTCTCAATTGCCAAGTAACGTTTATCAAAATAAACATTGATGCGTTTATCTGCTAAACCAGACTTATCAATAGCTGGTTCAAACCTGGCAGTTACTTTTACATTTCCTGAGATTAATTTCAGAGGATGTTGTACTTGGGCTTGATTAAAAAATACTTTATCAGCAACATCAATTACTTGATAAACTTTACCTACTTGTAAACCCAATGGTAGGGAATCTAAAGAACGAATTTCTCTAGCTGTAGAGTATTGCAATTGCCAAGAACCATTTAATAAATTAGTAGCATTTCGGAGAGGTTGAGGATGAGGATTGAAATTTTCTAAGTCTATTGTTAACTGTTCAATTTCTGCAACTAAAGTTTTATCTAATTTCAAATTCGTTACAGGAGAACCATCATTTTTAGTTTGAATATTTTTGATTGTTGCTTGTAATTTTTCTTTCAATAGTTGATTATTCATCTGATTAAATAGTTGTAAAATTTCAGGAGTCAGGAGAAAGGCAGGAGGCAGAAGGCAGCTATGCTGAAGGAACAATTGGTTGGGGTTTTACAGTATATTTCGGGCAAATAAGGTAGAGGG
The DNA here is from genome assembly GCF_010692555.1 of Okeania sp. SIO3B5. Taxonomy (GTDB): domain Bacteria; phylum Cyanobacteriota; class Cyanobacteriia; order Cyanobacteriales; family Microcoleaceae; genus Okeania. The sequence goes on from NZ_JAAHHG010000473.1 coordinate 6,290, forward strand.
TAAATGATAAAAATATTGTAGTGCGGGCATCTTGCCCGCTTCGGGGTGTACCTCACGGGCAACGGGAAGCGCTGTATATTATGTCCGGTTGAGTAATTAGATTTTAGCGGAAGGAAGGCAGAAGGCAGAAGGTTTTTTCCCATTGCTACATTAATTTTATATACAAACGATACTACCAGATTGGTATGAGGAAATATAAAAAGCTTAAAACTCAGACAAATCAGATTTTTCCTTCTATCCAAGATTAAGATAACTAAACACCCTCTTCCTTCTGCCTTCTGCCTCCTGCCTTCTGCCTTCTTCTATAACTTTAAAGCACTCATAGCTTCTTTAATTAAATTAAAAAAACGAGCATCCGAAACATTTACTTGTTTGGCATTATTACGAGTTTTACCTAACAAGCCTATTTTTTGTCCCCGTTGAATTGCTAATACTTCTCCACGGGAATTTCTAATTCTTAATTCCTTCACATCTCCCATTTGATAAAGACTGCAAGTATAAGGACGATTATTATAATAAAATTCCGCTTTTTGAGGAAAATTTTGAGGCGAAATTCCTGAGTTCCTAGAAACTTCCATCGGCAAACGTACTCCTAATAATTCCAACTCAATATTACTTTGACCATTCCAAGTATTTTCCCGCATTTTATAAGCAATATCTACCATCGAGGGTAAAGGAAAATAATCTCCCCAACGCCAAGCGATCGCCTGAATTATTTCCCCTTTAATTAAAGTTAATTTAATATGCCCCTTACCTACAATTCTTTGTTCAGAAATTCTCACATTTCGACTCCAAAATACAGGGTCTTTATTTTCAATTCCGCAGGGATGAAGTAAATCTATTTGACGATATAAGTCAAAATTTAATTCCTTAATTTCTGCCTCAGCATCAATACTAATTAACGGTTTTAGATGCTTAATTTCTAAACATTGATGAGCAAACTCACTCAGACGGGAACGAAACTTATCTAAATTTTCTGCCGAGAAAGAAAAACCACCAGCCGCTCTATGGCCTCCATACTTTCCTAATAGCTCATCGCAAAATTGTAGCGCCTCAAAAACATGAAACTCAGGAATGCCACGAGCAGAACCACGAATTATTTCTTGCCCCTCCTCCTCATAAGTACCAATAAAAACAGGCACCCCATAACGCTCCACCAACCGAGAAGCAACAATACCAATAACACCATGATGCCATCCCGGTTGCACCACCACTAAAACCCTTTCCTCCTGTAAATTTATCTGACTTGACTCACACCAAGCGATCGCCTCTTGTTCAATTTCCTCACATAACTGTTGTCGTCGCTGATTAATTTCTTCACATTGCATCGCCCTTTCCAAAGCTATTCCCATATCATCAGTAGTCAAAAGCTCAATCACAATTTGTGGATCGGCAATACGTCCCACTGCATTGATGCGGGGGCCAAGGCGAAAACCAATATCATCAGGTTTAAGAGATTTTTGATTTCCCTCTTCCCTCTTCCCTCTTCCTTCTTTATGAG
>NZ_JAAHHG010000474.1 GCF_010692555.1 Okeania sp. SIO3B5
CGATTATATCCACATGGGCAAAAGGCCAAAAGCCTAAGATTATCTAGGAGCCGTGATGCGGTGAAAGTCGCACGTCCGGTTCTGAAGGAGAGGTGCGAGGGATAATACCCTCCATCGACTCTAACAGGAGCTTTCTATCGGGTTAAAACCACGATTTCCACGTTGCTCGTTTACGAAGTATGCCGTTAGGCAAACAACCACATTGCCAGTACCGTACCATAGTACGTATACAGAAGCAGTCCACGCTTACGGTGTCAATTGCCACTACTCTCTCCGGCCAAAAGACCATTGAGGCTACTTTTTAAGTTATTATTTAATTATAACACATTTTTTGACTACGGATTAAAATCCGTCGATTCGTTTCCATCCACCCCTTAAAAGACGGTGGTTTCCCACTTACCGAAATTTTAGGATGAAAATCAATCGAGTCGTTTCCAGATACATCAAGCCCGGCAATTACCGGCCAAAGTCTGGAAAACCGTTCATAACAATGTGATGGCATAACCATCAACGTAGGCGGTATCTCACAATGCTTTGAGAACAGTTCCCAAAGCGCCATTCCATCTCTCGGCATTGACTGGCCGCCATGGGGACATTTAAAATGCTTTGAGCCTCCTTAATTTTGATGAACACCACCGCCCGATCATACAAGTTTTGGAAATATATTCCTCAGTTACATCTATAAATACGGTCGCGCCTCGTTTTAAAGCTATGCTTTATAAACATCTTTCTTAACATAAAAATTGACACGCATAGACAAGTTATCTTCAAGTCTTTAAAAGGTTTTTGTCAGAGAAAAAGTGTATTAAAAAGTACATTTTTTTTGACAACTTAAGTAATTTTTCCTACCTACTATGATTCTTTCTCCTTTCTCCCCTGCTCCCTACTCCCCTGCTCCCCTGCTTGCTACAAGGTTTTCAGGAGTTCCTTATCAGGGATAGGTTTTAAAGGGTGGAACTTAAGAGTTTGTTTGAAACAATAATATGCCCTATTTAGCATTTGACGGACTGACGCACGAGAAAAGGTTGGCGTTTTTTCTCTCCTGACTTGGCAACCTTATGGGATGACTCAAAAGTTGGGAGAAAGATGACCCAATACTCGTATGTGCTCGTCTTCTATTATTAGACTATTTACCAGAAATTGCTAGGGATTCTAAAATCTAGTCAATGCACCCAGCAGTTCAAACTGACTGTTTTCCCACTTACCGAAATTTTACGACAATTATGCAACACTTAACCTAATTATATGTCGCTCCCGAACGTAAAAGAGCCATGGGATTAACAGCTCCATTTCCAGTTGGATGGATTTCAAAATGTAAGTGTGGGCCTGTACTACGTCCGGTGCTTCCCATTTTAGCAATTAGCTCACCCTGAGCCACTTTCTGACCTTCTCTAACAAGAATTTGACTGTTATGAGCATAGATTGTCAGACTACCATTGGGATGTTTAATTTCCACTAAGTTACCATACCCTCCACTATTCCAATTAGCAAAGGTGACAACACCAGGGGCAGCAGCAACAATAGGAGTACCAGTAGGTGCAGCTATATCAATACCACGGTGCATTCTTCCCCACCGCCAACCATAACCTGATGTTAGAGTCCCCTTACTGGGCCAGGTATATCCGGTAAATTGCATTGAACCACCAGGTAAATAGGTATCAGCTTTACCCAAAGGTGGCAAGTCTGGAGAAACCATTTTTCCTAGTGAAGGATTATTTAGAATCTCATTAAAGTTAGCTCCTATTGGTGCTGCGGCCATGACTGATGGCCCTTGATATTGACTAATATTTCTTTCTAGAGGTAGTTCTTTAACAACTGTAGCAGGATTTCTGATTTCAGGTCTGCGAGCTTCCATTTCTTCAGACCATTGTCTGGTTTGGCTACTATTTACTTCTTCCTGATAAGTTGGTTGTAAGTACCTACTACTATTATTCTCGTTAATAATTTGAGAATTATTCAGTAAATTCTGTTCTGAAGACCACGGTTCAGGTACTGGAATATTTATTGCTTCTGAGGTTATTGTTTGAGAATCTTCAAGCTCTTTTTGATTGTTATATTCTTGTCTTAGCCTGCTTATTTCTGACCTTAAACGATTAGCATAAGGATTGTTTTGACGATCAGATATTGCTTTTGGTAGTAACTCACCACTCTCAGTATTTATGTCCACTGGTAGTGGTTGAACTGGTTGACTACTACTAGAAGATGCAACAGGATTTTGTCTAGATTCTCTTGTACCTAGATTATCAGGCCATACTTTATTGACTAAGGGATTTTTCGGGCTATCTGTAGCAACTAACTGTGTTGAAGTTGAAAATTCTTTTGGTTTCTTGTGTATTTGATGTTCTCCATCGTCTACACCTTCAGACCAAGAAACAAGTTGTACACTTCTTTGTGGTGCAACTTCAGCTCCAGTCACATTTGGTACGCTGTCGGATAAATAATTAGATTTTATATTAGGAACCTTGACTTCAGGAATATTCAGTTGGTTAGTTGTAGTTTCCAAAGAAGGTTGACTAAGTTCCTCTTTTGTAGAGTTGCTACTTGTAGAACTTACCAGTGTTGATGATTCAGAAAATTGTTGCTGAGGAATTTTAAGTAATTTAGCGGCTTCAATTACGTCTAGATTTTTGATATTATTAGCTTTAGCTAAGGCATCGACGGATACATTGTTTTCCTTGGCAATTAAGCTTAGTGTGTCTCCCGCACGCACCTTATATACCAATGAAACTGGTGTAGATGTCATATCGGAATCAATAACCACTGCCCCTTCTAGTTTAGTCCCTTCAGTCTTGATTGACTCTTGACCAATATCTATTTGACTATCAGTGACTTGTTTGGCGGTGGAACTATTGTCTAATTCCGAGGATGTGGCTATCTGTAGAGCTGGTTCTTCAACAACTAAATTTTCTGATTTGCCATCTCTATTTTCTAGGAATTTTTCTTTTGATTTATCAAAGGACTTTCCTACGGGCTCAGAAATATACTGCTCATACCTCGACTCCACAGAATTTTTGGTCGAGAGGTTTTCTGGTTTTGTTTGAATAGAGTTAGTTTCTACTGTTAATTGGTCAATTAGTTGACTATTGTTACCTATGGTCTTCTTGGCCTGCACTTTGCCTAGAGGTCCTAGAGGGGGCAACTCATTAGTTTCTAATTTATCAATTTTCCGTTCAGAAAAAACTAAAGTCTCTTGCTCAGATGCTCTGGCTTTAGTCTGGCTATGTTTCTGTTGAAGCTCTATAGGAAAAAAGGATTGTTCTCCTAGTGTATTTTCTGAGGGTAGAACAGTCTCAGGTTGAGTTGCTTCAACTTCAGAATCAGTATTTCCTTCTGTCTCTACATACCCTTTGGTCAATTTCTGAAGTAGTAGACCTTTTGGACTATTAACTCCAGTAGTATTTAACTCTCTAGTTGAAAGTTCATGTTTGTTAGTGTCCACTCCAGGAAGTTCGGCTGCTGCTGCGAGATCGCCTTTCCCAGATAACAGGATGCCTGGCGCACCCATAGTGGTTGAAATAGCAGCAAGTCCAATCATGGCGGCAGCAGAAGAAGTTTTGCTACCAACTGTATTTATTTGTTTTGACTGCTCAATAGTTGCTTCTGTGCTAAGTTCACAGGTAGCGGCAGATTTTCCTTTACTTGGAAATGTTCGTTTCAAAGAACGACCTCCTAATTGACAAGCGTTTAACTATCCTTAAATGTTTCCTTGTCAATGACCTGATTCACTCTATTTCATAGATCGAGATCACTGACAAATATCAAACTTAGGCTAGGTTATCTTGCTTTTATCAAAAAAGCAAGGATAATTTTAATTTAATCTTAATTTAATTAATATTTAATGTCCAAAATTAGAACAAAAAAAAGTAACTAACTGTTAAGACACTAAATATTACAACATTCTTGCTTGTAGTTTGCTTTTGCGGTGTGATTTGGATATCATCCAATTTTATTTTTCTCTGAATTATTTAGTCCTCTAGTAAATACCCTCTAGACTAACTAAAGGATTTCAGGAGAAAAGGAGAAAATATGATCTAAATTTTGGTATACACTAACTTGGCGGTCGTGGCAATTACTAGAGCTATAGAAATTTCTTATATAGCAGGGAATAGGAAACACTGGATCTGGGAATAGTAGGAAAAACATTAGTAAGAAGTCAAAAGTCAAAAGGTAAGAAGTCAAAAGTAAGAAGTAAGAAGTAAATTATAGTGGTTAATAGGAATCAATAATTCAGTAAGTATTTATGCTTAATATTTAACTGAAAATTTGACTTTTGAGAGGTAATTTATACAGTATAAATATTGACCAATAATAGAAATCATATACTACTTTTAATATTACAAATTGACCAGGGGAATGTGGGTTTTATTGGTTTTACAAGCTTTGACAAATTGACTAACTTGTGTACTCCTAAAAGTTGTTTTTTGTCCTTGCGATCACAACTACACTAGGAGCTTTCAGACTCTAATACATCAAATGATATTTTTGTCAAGTTTTATCTTAAGAAAGATGTTTATAACCCACATTCCGCACTTAAATTTGTATTATTAAAAGTAGTATATAGATATGTAGTTTGGTAGGTACTTATACTATGCAAATCATCTCAATTACTTTTTTCGTTCATCAAATTCCGAGTAAATAATTAAGCATAAATACTTGCTTGATCGTGTACTCGCTCGCGGCAGCTATGATTTTCTTCTAAATTCTGTCTCCTGTCTCCTGACTCCTGACTCCTTCTTCTATACTACATTTTGTGGTACAGAATGTGGGTTATAAAGCATAGCTCGTGCTGTACTTCCTAGAGGGAGAATGTCACCTCAGATAATCCAATTGACGCCTGGCTTCAAATAAACCCAAGGCAGCACTAACAGAAAGATTTAAACTACGTACCTTTGGCTGTGTCATTGGTATATAGAGAGTTGCTACACAATGTTCTAGGATATCTTGTGGTAGTCCATGAGTTTCTGAACCAAACAATAGCCAATCATTTGTTTGGTATTGAAATTTAGTATAATTAGAATCTCCCTTTGCACTAAAACCTACTAATCTTCCACCTCGTTGCTGATGATAGGTTTGAAACTCTTTGAAGTTATCGTGGTCATGTAGTTTAACATAAGGCCAGTAATCTAAACCTGCCCGTTTCAAATAGCGATCGCTAATTTCAAAACCCAAAGGTTTTACTAGGTGTAATTCTGTATTAGTAGCAGCACAAGTACGAGCAACATTTCCTGTATTTGGGGGAATTTGTGGATAGACTAGGACAATCTGAGGCATTATATCAATTTATTTTGATATTGAGAACATTTGAAATTGTTAGCTAGAATATCTTATACCAAGCGTGATAAATGTTTATTACAAATGGTAGGGACGTTGCATGCAAAGTCCCTACGAAAAAAGGAAGAGGGAAGAAGGAAGAAGGGGTAAATATTGAAAAAAAGGGAAAAAAGATAGAGATAACTATCTCAAATTAACTGGAGCAGCTATTTTTAAGCATATCCGATCAATATCTACCTTTTTGTAGCATTCTTTTTTCACACTTGGTATTGCTTTTAAGTTTCAGGATTTCTCTGAAAATTCAATACAATAACAATCAAAGATATAAATAGGGTTTGCTGAAAAAGTCTTTTAGTAGGGGTAGGAGTCAGTTTTCATTATTTGCTCCCGAACAACCCGTAAACGAAATAATCTTTAGGGACGTTGCATGCAACGTCCCTACTATTCCCTGTTCCCTATTCCCTAAGCACGAAAATCATAGCTAAATTCACAAATGCCAGATATTTAGCAAAACTTTTGAGATTTTGTATAATACCATTTTTAAAAAAGAATGTTACGAATAATAAGCACCATAAAAAGACTTTCAGATAAAGTCTGTTTCACGAAAAAGGTAATTTCCAACATCAAAAATGGTATTAAATCTATCCATTCTGCATTCTAAATTCTCAATTCTAAATTAAAATAAATACCCTAACTATTTGTAGCAAACATTTATCAATTTGGTATAACTCCTAACTCCTTTCAACCTAATGTAGCGGAAATAAATGAAATGCTATAAAGTTAGGCCACCATTGATTGACATAATTGATCTTCTAGCTGTTCTTCTTGTTGCATCATCTCCAAAATTGCTGCTTTAATTACGCTCCGACTGTCAAGACTGCTATTATATTGACCTAACCATTTTTGCGCTGTATTGCCTTCCCGGATAATTTTTTTGATCGGAGAAAGAAAACAACTAAAGCCAAGTTTTTTGGCATAAGGTAAAACCTGTTGATAAATCTCCTCAATCCAATTTTTCGCTAAAATAGTTCTACCATCTTCCCAATGAAAGAGTTGAGCTTCAAGACTATCATGAGCTGCTGCTATTTCATTAGCATCTGCTAAAGCTACCAAATCTTCCAAAAGGTTAGTTGCTGGTAGATTACTTTTTTCTAAGGGGTCTAAACTAGGATCGTCAAATAATTGCCATAAGCGAGCTTCTAAGAAAGCTACCAAAGCTAGTTGCATAACAGGGTTACTTACAAAGTCACAAATTCTTAATTCTAGACGATTAAGATTATAGGGACGGCGATCGCCATTAGGTCGCACAGAACACCACAGATGACGAACATTTTGCATAATACCTGTAGCAACTTTCTCTTCAGTCCACTTGATGAAATGACTATGACTTTCAAATAGAGGGACATAAACTGGAGTTTTCGGAAAAGTAGCCCAACGAGTAGAGTGAAAGCCTGTAGCCTGGCCATCTAGAAAAGGAGAAGAGGCACTGAGAGCTAAATATAAAGGGGCTTCCATTCGGATCAAGCGAATGGCCCGCATCAATAATTCTGGGTCACTAATACCAATATTTATATGAATACTGGTTGTAACAACTTTTGCGCCGTAAGTTTGTTGTATATATGTGTGATATGGGTTATTAGGGTCAGAGCGTTCAAAGGTATTACTACCTCCTAAAGATAAGGTACTTCCTGGAATTATTGTGTAATCCCCTAAAGTGTTTAAATAGCTTCTCAATTTCAGTCTTGGCTTTACTAGAGCACATAAAAGTTGAGCGTAGCTACACAATGGTGCAGTTGTGTATTCTACATTTCTACTATCTGGCTCTCTAACAAACCCCTCGACTTTGGCCACAATTTGATCTGACAGGCCAACAGTATCACCTTGGGGTGTGCCAGTGTACATTTCTACTTCAAATCCTTTCGATAGCAGCACAACAGGCTCCTAAATTTGGTATATTTATATTTCTAATGGTATCAGTAGATTTAACATCTTTGGTCTATGCCTCAGAGCTTAAGTTATCGAGAAATTATTACTTTAAATTGAGGTATGGCATTTACCAGAAAATTGGGTTTAAAGCCTCGCCCTAATTAAGTATTTTGGGGTAACTATGGTAGAAAAATCACTCTTACCATTCTTTTGGCCACCTCCTGTGTAGCTCCCATTTCTCCTAACTCCTAACTACTTCCTTTTCCCCTCCTGGAAGGGATTAGGGGTGGGTCCCTACTCCCTACAAAGAGCAAAAAGACTTTCCATACGCAAACCCTAATTAGGGTTTGCTGATTAAATATCAAATAATTGCCAGATAAAGGTAAGTGCCTTTTTAGGTATTGAAAAAGTACATAGTTTTCAGCTCTTCATGCTAATGCATGGAGCGCATTAAAGAGCGCATAGTTGGGCAAAAAAATTCTCCCCTACTCCCCTACTCCCCTACTCCCCCACCCCCCCCCCCCCCCACCCCCCCCTTCCCCTACTACAACGCATTTAACATCTAGAGG
>NZ_JAAHHG010000475.1 GCF_010692555.1 Okeania sp. SIO3B5
CCCGCGTCTCCGTGTCTCCGTGTCTCCGCGTCTCCGTGTCTCCGTGTCCCCGTGTCTATCGAGAATGAAACAGCCCTGCTACTGGGAGGGGGAGGGGCGAGGGGTGGGTTCTCTCCCTGTACGGACGTTGCATACAACGTCTCTAGCTACTCAAGAAGGGGTTTGAGTACCTATCCACTTTTTCCTTCTTTCTTCTTCCTTCTTCCTTCTTCCTTCTTCTTTCAAATAAATGCTAAGATTATTCATAAAACAATTAATTTAGAATTTAATGGAACAAGAAATTTATAAGCAAGCAATAGCAAAATCTCGTGCTAAAGACTATCAGGCAGCAATTCAATATTTTAGTCGAGTTATAGAAATTAATCCTAATTTTGCTGAAGCTTATTATGGCCGAGGTTTAGCAAAGTTTGATTTAGGAAATAACAAAGAAGCGATCGATGATTATACTCAAGCTTTAGGAATTAATCCTAATTATATAGATGCTTATTTAGCTCGTGGTATTGCTAAGTTGGCAGTAAAAGATATTTCGGCAACTATTGCAGATGCTAATCAAATAATTACTATTAATAATGACTATGCTCCGGCATATAAATTGTTAGGTAATGCTTATCGTAAACAAGATAATCAAGCAGATGCCATAGATAATTTTAAGCGAGGAGCAGAATTGTATTTAGAACAGAAAGATGCAGTTAATTGTCGGAAATGTTTGGATAATATTAAACAAATACAATCTGTATCTACTACTGCTGTAAAAATTGAAAATAATCTCCAAAAAGGTGATAGTAAAACATTTTTAACTAAGATTTTAAGAAAATTTGAAAAAGGCGATCGCCAGGGAGTAATAGCAGATTTAAACTGGGCTTTACAAGTAGATCCAGAAGATTCTCAAGCCTATTGTTGTCGAGGAATTATTCGTTATAAACAAGGGGATAATTTAGGGGCAATATCAGATTTTAATCAAGCTTTGCAATTTAACGATCAAGATGTTTTAGCTTATCAAAACCGAGGGATAATTCGCAGTAAAATGGGTGATTTTAAAGGAGCGATCGCTGACTTTGATGCGGCTTTAAAATTTGAACCGAATAATTCACTTATTTATCTAAGTCGGGGAAATACTTATCGGGATATGGGAGCGTATCAAGAGGCAATGAAAGATTATGAACGAGCATTAAAAATTAACCCTAATGAAGCCAAAGTTTTTTATCATCGAGGCATTGTTTATTCCCGTTTAGAAGAAATGAAAAAAGCCATAGATGATTATCAGAATGCTGCTAAATTATTTGGGGATGCTGAAGATTGGAATAATTATAAAAAAACCTTAGATAATTTGAAGAAAATTCAGGGAACTGTTCCTAGTCAAAATCGGGATTTTAATGAAGATAATCAATATAAACAACTACAACAAAAACTTTTAAAAATGGTTGGTGGGCATTGGGAAATGGCAGAAAGATTAATCGCAAAAGTTCGAGAAAAATATCCTGGAAGAGATAGGATTTGGTATTTGGAAAAAGTTATATCTGATTATCAGCAATAGTAAGATAATTTCATTAATTGATAATGGATAATGGATAATTGATAATTACCTCTGGTTAAAACCGTTACGGAATTGAATATCAGGAGATATTATTTATTTTTCCTTAAAAGGGGAGGCTTTAAACCAGAATTATTTAATTATTAATAATTAATAATTAATAATTCGGTAAGCATTCAGCCGTCAGCTATTAGCTATTGCTTTTCGTGTGGCTTTAAAGCTGTATTAATTGAGCTAGAATTAATGGGTGAATCTCATATTTGCAAAAATACTTTTTTCCTATATATTCCCTGTTGCCTGTTGCCTGTTGCCTGTTGCCTAAAAGCGACAAATTTTTGGCTTTATTCAAAATTGAGATGCACCCGAATTAATCTTACTACAAAAGTCGTTAAAGTCTATATTCATTTAAACTATGTCCTTAAAAGCAGAGTCTTATTGCTGAGAGCTGACAGCTAATAGCTGAATGCTTACAAGATAATTAATGACAGTAGATTGCAGATATATGAGATATAAAAATGAACGTTCGAGTCTTTGTAGTGCGGGCATCTTGCCCACGACGGGAGTACCTATCCTTGATGAAATATCCTTTCATTAATGAATTTTAATTCCCCTTAGTGGATAATTCCTCTCTAGTATGATAATGAGTTAATAGCTGATAGCTGATGGCTGACTGCTGAATGCTTACTAATTAAGGTTTAAAGCCTCTCCTTTAAAGGAGAAACAAGAAAATATTTTCCTTTTATTCAATACTCTTCCTTTTAGGGAGAGGTAATTATCAATTATCAATTATCAATTATTGAAATAGCGATCGCTAGAATAGAAAAGATTATCTTTTTAAGAAGAACTTCTCAGTAAATTTACCGAAATAACCTGTATCTATAACTTTACTAAATCTTTAAATTTTTATCCTGATAAGTAACAATTAAGTCAGTAATTAATAATGCTAACAAAAGTTAAAAACTTAACTATAGGAAATCCGGTTGTTAAATAACAATATACTTCCTATTGAATTGAAAAAAAAACAGGGTGTCTACCAAAATGTGTTGTTTTGAATAAAAACTTAAAATGTTGGATAGACACAAAAGGACTGCGGATATTGATTCGGTATTTTGGCAAGAATGGCAAGAGCATCAAGACTATCTCTACCGTTGCTGTGTCAGATGGATGGGAGGCAACTCCACAGAAGCAGAAGATGCTCTGAGTATGGCCATGCTCAAAGCTAGGGAAAAAATAGGACAGTCCGTCAAAGCAATTAAGAATTTTAAAGCATGGTTCGCTCAACTAACCTACAACCTCTGCATGGATATACTTAAGAAAAGCAAGGGCAATTTTCTAGAGGTTGAAGATGTAGAGTTAATTGCGTCGTCAGCAGATATAGTAACTCCAGGAGAAAATCCAATTCTTGCTGCTACGCAGCAAGAATTGGAAAAATTTTTTTGCTTGGCCATTGAGGATCTGCCAAAGAAACTACGGGAAACTTTTGTTCTTTATTTTGAGAAACAATACTCTTATCAAGAGATAGCTACAGAGCTGAATATTTCTTACCCTAATGTCCGCAAACGAATTTCTCAAGCACGAGCTATTTTGCGAAAAAAGTATAAGGAATTTAACGAAGTCAGAAGTCAGAAGTCAGAAGTCAGAAGTTGTTTTTGTAACGGGGGGATTTGAGCAAGCTTCCAAAAACATTTTGCCTTAAAAAGCAGGGTGTTAGATCCACTTATTTTGATGAAATTCCTGTTGGTGAGTCTGGAAAATTAGAAAATTCCCCACCTCAAGAGTTGCAAACAAAAATTGTTGTTCTAGAGAAAACCTAGAAGGCAGTTTTATCTGAAGAGAAGGGAACCTACACCTACTATTGCAACATTTTTTCCCACTTCTTAAAAAAAAATTCACAATTTGCCAGCCAAAACAGTCTTACTAATAGAAGACAAAAAAACAATCTTGGAGTTCCAAATGAAAAATACAATCGTTCGTCGTTTAACTATAGCTGGTGGTTTACTTGTTTTCAATACTTTGGCTTTTGCCACTGTTGCTCGTGCAGGTGAAGGTGGTATCGCTGGTAGTACGGCTTTCACTCTTGATACAAATAATAATGTTACAGGTGTAGCTGTGTCTGCTGCGGTAGGTAAGGAAAATGCTTCTGCTGCTGCTTTTAACTACGATGCTGCCAATGCTAATGGTTTACAGAACTCTGCTTGGGCGTTGGGTAGTGCTGGCATACAGCAATTCACGACTGTCGGCAGTACTGCTGGTTTCGGTGTTGCGACTACTGCAGATGCTGACAAAGCTAACCCACAAACTAATACCTTTAGTGCTGGAACTGTTGATGTGAAACTTGGTACTGCTGGTGGTAATTCCGTGGTTGAAGCTCCATAGTAGTTGAGTAGTTGGGTTCAGTGAGTGCGTTAGCGCCAGCTTATCCATAGGATAAACCCAACACCAAATACTATTGTGTCTCAACTTCAACCCAACCTACAAATATCCTGATGTTGGGTTGAAGCATGAAAGCAAACCTACTGGCCTTGTACAGCTAATTTGGTAGTCTAGTTTTGGGTAGTGCGTTTGCGTAGCGTGCGCGTAAGCGCCAACGTCTCCCTCGCTAGAGAACAAACGCGAGCAAGATGTTCGCACTACTCTATCTCATCATTTTAGGTGTGCCACACCACTACAAATATTCACCCCTGGCAATGATGCTCTTGTGCCATTGCCAGGCAACAAGCAAAGGGGTAGGACGCGGTGACGCGGGGACGGGTCGATTTGTGGTGAACAAGCAACGGTTTCGGCCATTTTATGTGAAGAAATTTTCTTGAATTTCAGCAGAAAATTTCAGTAAATTGATGCCAATAAGAGCTATAAACTAGGAGATAAATTGAATATACAGGACTTACGCATCAACGCTATTAGTAGGGTGTATTAGCGGTAGCGTAACGCACCTGAACTCTATGTATAGTGCCTTTGCGTAAGTCCTGATATAAAAAGCTCCTAAGCCTTATCTATCCTGTTTTTTAGCTTTCTTCGGCAAACCTTAACTAAGCCGAAGTCATCTCTTATTATAGCGCAAGGCAACAAGCAACAGGGGAATACAAAAGGGTTTCAGCTTCTATTTATGTCGAACACCTTAATGGGTAGCGCTATAACAAACAAATTTTTGATGTAAAAAAACCGAAATATTTGGGATAAACGGTGCGTTATATCATGTCCGGTTGAACAGTGATAAATAAATAACGACGGAGGAGTCAGGAGTCAGGAGTCAGGAGTCAGGAGGGAAGAAAGAAGAAGGAAGAAGAACTGGAGTTGAAGGAGAAAGTTTTTTTATAACTAATTATCCGGACATGATATTACATTTCATTTTCATGTCGCGGAGCGTTAACGGAGTTATGCGACAGCAAAACGCACCCTACTGGACTGCCAGAAGTAATGGGAAGCTATAAAGGGAGATTTATGGCAGAACCTGTTCTGGTGAAGGATATTCAGGGATAGAAATATTCTGCATAGACGGTGCGTTACATTTCATTAACGCACCCTACTGGACTGACACACTTATTATAGCGCAAGGCAACAAGCAACAGGGGAATACAAAAGGGTTTCAGCTTCTATTTATGTCGAACACCTTAATGGGTAGCGCTATAACAAACAAATTTTTGATGTAAAAAAAACCGAAATATTCGGATAGAAATATTCGGCATAGACGGTGCGTTACATTTCATTAACTTCTTTACAGCAAATTCCAAGTATATGAAGTACAGATATTAATAATTAAATTTTATCAGTGCGAGCATCTTGCTCGCGTGATTGTACCTCACCAAAGTGGAATACCCCGTATCAATAAATATACTCGAACCGAATTCGCGACATCCACAATAATGAGCAATTTTTCCCAATTCACCGCTACCCTCACGAAAAACTTTGCTGTCATTTCCACCATTTTAACTACAGCATACTCAACTTCAGCATTAGCAGAAATTCCTCAATGGTCTACCTCAGCAACAGACCTCAAACCCCCATCACAAAATTTATCACCCGAACCCAACTCTACAGCACCATCATTAAATAAAAAGCCGAAAAATTCAACCACACCGTCAAACCCAGATTATATTATTCCGCCATCACAAAATTTAGCATCCGAACCCAACCCCGCAGCACCTTCATTAAATAAAAAGCCGAAAAATTCAACCACACCGTCAAACCCAGATTATATTCTTCCGCCGCGCATCGCTCCGGATGAAAAAATTAACACCCTCACCACAAGTTTACCCCTTAACAATATTCCCATCAGTCACCTTACGAAATGGCAATTTAATACTTCCCAAACTTTTGCCGACACTGCCAACAATGACACCTTTTTCAACGGCACCCTCAAACTTAACGGTCGAGTCATCGAAAGCATAACCCGCGATAACATCTATACTGTAGACCAAAAAGCTACTTATTTCCAACTGCGAACAGTTCCCCTAGACAGAAAAGTTACCACCAGAACAATTGAACCCAAAACCCTCACCGGAACAGAAATTCAACTGAGTTTAACAGCAGCTTGCTTTTTTCCCGATACTCCCAACGACCAAAAATGTACCTACACCCCTGGTTTAGCTACAGATCGCAACAGCATAGACTCAGAATTTTTAGTACCCACTCGCATCTTACAAAGTTCCCAAGTAGGAGATGTTGTCACACCAGAAACCTTAGCTTTTATCAAACTTCCCGGTTTTCAAGGAGGAACAAGCAGTCAACCTATTGGAGTAGATTTGTTTTTTCCCAATGCAGGTGCTTTTCCGGGAAACACCCAATCTCAAAAAACTGAAATTGAACGAGAAGAAGAAAATGACTACACGATCGCTACCACAATATCACGAGTTCGTCAAGTCGTCAAAGCTA
This sequence comes from Okeania sp. SIO3B5, assembly GCF_010692555.1. GTDB lineage: Bacteria > Cyanobacteriota > Cyanobacteriia > Cyanobacteriales > Microcoleaceae > Okeania. Next base: position 6,404 of record NZ_JAAHHG010000475.1, read on the forward strand.
ACGATACAGAAGCAGCTATCGGACGGACAATTCATGGTTTTACCGTGTTTTTTGATGATGAAAACCGGGGACTAAATAGAGCCATTCAAGCAGGGGCACAATTTTTACCCGATATCATTCCCGACTTAAAAGGCAGTGAAAATGCTGTTAACTCTAATATTAACCGCTATTTATTTTTAGCAGCTAATAACACTCGTTTACCCAGCAGCAGTTTTACCATCTATTCCGCTGGAGTCGGGAGAGCAAAAAGTTTAACACCTGATATCACCAGTTTAAAGCAAGTTCCCAGAGGAAGTTATCATAGTATTTGGTTAGGTTTTTCCCCCATCATTGACCGCAGTATTAACGAAGGCCGTACATTCTATGACCCCACAAGTCCACAAGTAGCGATCGCCACGGCAGGATCGGAAGGTGGAGCAGAAAGCAATATCGAATTAGATTCAGCAGTTAATCAAGACACATTTTCTACTGCCAACCTCCAAGATTTTTATGCCCAAGTATATCTCAGCTTTTTACAACAAGATGCCAACTTTATCAGAGAAAGTATCTATCAGGAGGAAACCAGTTATTCTCCCCATCTGAGCTTTACCGGAAATTGGACGGGTACTCAAGATGTTTTCCGTTACTATACTGGCGTCATTGCCTCTGAAAAAGTCAATTTCTACCTGGGTGCTGACTACACCATCAGCACGGTAAATGGTTGGAGTTTTCGTGCTGGAGGTATCGGTTACACTAACCCAGACAGAGATTATTACAGCCAACTTTTTGGCAATGTCGCTAAAGGTTTTCGTATTAGTAAAAATGCTAATTTAACCTTCTCAGCATTCTTCAACTATGCTATAGATAGAGATACTAGAATTGGCGATATTGTCAATAATTCACCTGCTAGTGAACTTGCTGCTAGCGCTCGTTTGAATTGGGGAATAGCTTCTGTTGGTGTCACCTACTATTTTGGTGATATTATACCCAATTCTTTTGAGGACCGCTTATTGTTAGAGTTCAGTATTCGTCCCCTCAAAACTGTTACTTTCTCTAGTTACTTCGCACCAGTTGATGAAACCTCTAGCCGCTCTGTTTATGGTGCCAGTGTAACTTGGCAACTGAATAATAAATATAATAGTCCGACTCTATCTTTGAATTGGCAAAATCAGGAATATAATTATGGTCAAGATCCTTTTGGAAATAATATTGTAATAACCGATAATACTTTTACAGTGCTATTTCGCATGGGCAAACCTGCTAGATAGTTATACAGCAGATTGCAGGTAGATGAGGTACAAATATAAATGGTAAAGTCTTTGTAGTGCGGGCATCTTGCCCGCAACTGGTTTACCTCCTAGA
>NZ_JAAHHG010000476.1 GCF_010692555.1 Okeania sp. SIO3B5
AGAATATGACATGATTGCAGTGGAAAACTTAAATATTAGAGGTTTAGCAAAAAATACTAAACTATCAAAATCAATTTATGATGTAGGTAAATAATGAATAATGAATAATGAATAATGAATAATGAATAATGAATAATGAATGATATCAAATATGTTGGCTTCACAGTAGTATAATACTGTCGATCGTCATACAATCGGTAAGGAAAAGTGGCCATTAATCCCTACAATATAGACTCTTATCTTTAAAGATTAAATAACACCGATGCTACCGGATTTGATATGATTCTTTAATTATTAATTATTAATTATTAATTATTAATTATTAATTATTTAAGGTGTTCATGTAATCAAAGTTAATCCTCACAATACATCACAAAATTGTAGTAATTGCGGTCATAAAGTACCTAAAACTTTATCAGTTAGAACTCACTCTTGTCCTAAATGTAAAACAGTTTTAGATAGAGATGAGAATGCAGCAATTAACATATTAAATAAAGCGTTAAACGAGGTGGGTATCATCTTGTCTGCTTGTGGAGGCTTAGATATTGATCGGCCTGTGAAACAAGAAACTTCTTTGTTTGAGAAGCTCTCGTTATAATCGCGAGATTTAACGGGAGAGAACTTCACTTATGCGGCAACTATCTCTACCCTTAAACATACTCAATACCCAACCAAAAAAAACCTCACAATTTCAAGAAATACTTAAAACTCTGAACATGACAAATTCTCCTGGATGGCCTGATAAATTTGGGGAATTAATTCATAATTGGTGCGCCAAAAAATCTTATTCTCCTATCAAAACTCTGAGCTTATTTACAGGTGGTGGAGGACTAGATATTGCCTTCCATGACTGCGGTTTTCAAATAATCAAAATGCTTGAACTAGAACCAAAATATATTAAAACCCTAGAAACAAATTCTCAGCCAGGAAAATACTTAGAAAACAGTCAACCTATCTGCATTAATATCAGAGACTATTTTCCCTCTCCAGAATTAGAAATAGATTTTATTATCGGCGGGCCACCATGTCAAACATTTTCAGCAGCAGGTAGAAGAGCATCTGGTGTTCCTGGAACAAACGATACTAGAGGAAAACTATTTTTAGAATACGTCCGCATCTTAAAAAAACTACAGCCAAAAGGATTTTTATTTGAAAATGTTTATGGAATTATTGGTGCTGAAAATGGCAAAGCATGGCAAACAATTCAAACAGCATTTCAAGAAGCGGGATATACAATTTACTATCGCATACTTGATGCAGCAGACTATGGTGTACCACAACATAGGGAACGACTATTTATTGTTGGATTAAAAACAGGAAATTACCTATTTCCTGCTCCTACTCATGGACCTGATTCTATTGATGAAGAACCTTTTTATACAGCATTAGCAGCAGTAAAAGATATTAATATTTCAGAGAAAAATTTAGAAATAAAAGGTAAATATGGGCATTTATTAACAGATATACCACCAGGATTAAATTATAGTTTTTACACTGATAAAATGGGTCATCCTCAGCCAATTTTCAGTTGGCGTTCTAAATTTTCTGACTTTCTTTATAAGGCTGACCCAGAAATGCCAGTGAGAACTATTAAAGCACAAGGAGGGCAATATACAGGACCTTTTAGTTGGGAAAATCGACGGTTTTCAATAGCAGAATTAAAACGACTTCAAACATTTCCTGATGCTTATGAAATTGTTGGTAATCGTTCAGTTTGTATTGAACAAATTGGTAATTCTGTACCACCACAATTAGGTAGGATTTTAGCATTGAGTATTTTGGAGCAAGTTATGGGAGTGAAGTTACCCTTTTCTATGCAGTATTTATCTCCAACTCAAAAACTGGGATTTAGACAGAGAAAGCGTCAGTTAACAAAAAGATATGCAGAAAAAGCTGAGGAAGCGATCGCTAAATTATCTACTAAATCTCTAGAGAAGTTACAAACTGTATCTCTATCAATAAATAGTTATCCAAATCAAAGAAATATAGAGAAATTTTTGTCTACAGACTTTGGTTGGCATGATTTACCTAAAAGTAATTCTGTCAAAATTTATCTAAACTATGATTTACAGTCTAATTGTTGGCTAATAGATGCAGGTAAGAGTCAGTTGAGAGATAAAAAAAATCAATATTCTATAGATATAATACCTTCAGCAAATTTCCCAGATTGGGTTTTAAATACAGAGAGAGTAAAATTAATTGCTTATGATTGGGATTTAGAAGTATTTACAGGATTATGGAAAGCATTTGAAGAGAAGCTGAGACAAATAACAGGTAAAGCAGATTTAGTTCAGTTATCTGGATATTATCAGTATCAACCAAAGATTAAAATTACAATGAATTTTTCTAGGGAATTAGACACTAATTCTATTTGGCGGGTAGTGGAATCTATTATTAAAGGTGTAGGTGTAAAAACTCAACTATCGACTCAACAATTAGCTTTTTTATGGGGAGTTAATACTGAGGATATTTTTCAGTATTTGCAATGTTTAAGAAAAATTGGTTATGAAGTTAGGAATCACAATACAAACCCTCAAATTATTCCTGGAGAATATTTAATTCCTTATACTTTTCCGACTTTAAACCCTCAAAGTGTTCAATTAAGAAAAAATTTAGCAGAAGGTAATGAGTGATTTATATTTAAGAGTGTTTAAAAATAAAAGTGAACTGGTACAAAGCAATGGCAAAGAACAGCTTTTTTTGGAAGGCAAAATGAGCCATCAAGCTAGACTCAGATATCAAAAAATAACCCAGGAACTTGGGAATGATTACTTGGAAAAACAAATTATTGCTTGTCGCGACCAAAGTGCGATGAGTAATGTATATCAACTCGAAGAAAATCAAATAAATAATTTGAATAGACTTGTTAATGCAGTTACAAGTGAAGTTGGTAGAGCATTAGTTGGTTTGACAATTTTACAATTGTGTGTAAAAAGTATTGAACCAAAACAAAGTATTAGGCTACATAAAAGCAGCACAAACAGAAATGCTTTTTCATGGCAAGAGGGAATACCAATGCGTTCTTTAGACAAACAATATATTACTCCTATTTTGCGCAAATATGAACTATTAAAACTCAATGCCGATGGATTTATGATGACGCGCAGTTTAGCCGAAAATTATCCTTATTCACCTGTTTATAAAGCAAATATTAGAGGAGCGCGTCTTGAATGGCTTAGTCTTGTAGAATTAATTGAAGCTAATCAAATAAACTCAGAAAATGCTCTACATTACTTACTATTACAACTACTCAATAATGCTAGAGAATTTAAAAAATTAGCTACAGAAACTCTTGATTCAGTTCAACATTTTTTAGAATCAACTGAAATTATAAATCAGCAAATTATTACTGACTTAATATGGAGACATATAGAAGAATCTGATTATGCAGCACGTATTATGGAAATTGCTATACATAGTCTTATGCAGGCAATGCAAGAAAATCAACTATTTCCAGATTGTGAACTTAAGCCTTTATCGCAAATGCGTTCTGCAAATAAGAAGCACGGTAATATTGGCGATATTGAGATATTAGAAAAAGGTAATATTATTGAAGCCTGGGATGCTAAATATGGTAAGGCTTATTTACGAGATGAAATTGAGGAACTAGCAGATAAGTTGTTAAGTCATCCTAATGTTACATTGGCGGGTTTTGTAACAAGTGTTAAACTACAGCGACAATCAGAATTAATCTCTCGTTGTCAAGAATTAGAAGAATAATTTGGCATTTCTCTAGAAATAATTACATTTACAGATTGGATTCAAAAAAAATTTAATCAAGCAATAAAAGATGGTTTTCTTACAGGAGAAAAGTTAGCAAGTGTATGGTTAATTGCTTATACTGAATCATTAGCACAGAAACGCCGTAATATTGCACCTATTGATGAACCTTGTCAACAATGGTTAACTACTTTAAAGGCAATTTTAGAAGGTGTATAAATCAATTAATAATTAATAATTAATAATTAACAATTAATAATTACCTCTTCTTTTCAAGAGGAGGATTGACTAATTAGAAAAGGTTAACTCATACATTTACTTTTGTACAGATTCAATGTACAATTTTATATCATTTTAGTTAATCAAAAAAAATAATAGCGATCGCCGATAATGAAATCTCAAATAACTATCAAAAAAAAAGGCACAACAATTCAAAATCTTCAAGTTACAAAAGTAGTTGATGGTGACACAATCAAAGTTTTATTAAACGATAAACGAGAATTTATCAGAATGGATTATGTTGATGCTGAAGAAAGCTATTCTGAATATTCCAAACCAGTTACAGACATGGGTAAAGCTGCATCAGAAATGGCAATAAAATATTTCACATTACCTGACGGTGAACTTGCTCAAGTCGATCTTGAATTTGATACAGATGACCCTGTAGAAAATTGTTTAGAAAAATATCGTGACCATCAAGGTCGTTTAATAGCTTATGTCAAAAAAAATGGAGAAAATTTTAATATTAAACTAATTAAAGAAGGCTGGAGTCCCTATTTTATTAAATATGGAAATTCTAGACTTTATCATCAAGAAATGATAGCTGCAGAAATAGAAGCTCAAGCTAATAATCTTGGTGTTTGGAACCCTCAAGTAAATCGAGGTAAACGTAAAAGAAATTATAATTTGCTAGTACCTTGGTGGTCATTAAGAGCCTCAATTGTAGATAATTATCGTACCTATGGAATAGCTTCTGGAGTTCTAGAAGTGAGATTAGATTTTCCCAAGATTTTAGCAGCAGCAAAGGCGGAAGAATATGTAACAGTTTTCTATGATTTACAGGGAGGAATTTCTAAGTGGTTAGATAATGGTGCTTTGATTTATGATGGAACTAAAGACCACCGTTTAAAATTATGGATTCCAAATACTAATACTGAAGAAATGAAGCCTTTATTACAACTATTAAAAAATCGTTATTTTGGTTTAGGTAGAGGATATGTTTATATTACTGGGCAACTACATATGTATAGAGATAAACCAGAAATTATTCTTTCTGAAATAAATCAATTATCAGATTTTCCAGATACAGAATTAAGGGGTTAATGAAGTCAGAAGTCAGAAGTCATAAGTTAACCCACCCCTAACCCCTCCCCAACCCACCCCCGCCCCTCCCAGGAGGGGAGCCAGGAGGGGAAGTAGGGGATTTGAGCAACTCTCCAAAAATATTTTGCCTTAAAAGGCGGGGTTACGCGACCCATATTATTTTGATGAAAACTATTATTTTAAGCATTTCCTGCGGAATGCTGCGCAAACAGCTATTAGTTGATGGTCATTTCAGTTATCAGTTAATAGTTAATAGTACCTCCTACTGTTTGCGCAGCATCACCTAGGAAAGTAGGAGGCTTGAAATACTTAATTTTCTTTTCTCTTGATCAAGTAAGATGCTTGAATATTATCTTTTACTTACTCACATTTAAGTGCCTTTAAAATCTTTTGAGTCAATCCTCTTCTTTTCAAGTAGAGGTAATTATTAATTATTAATTATTAATTATTAATTGTTGAACTTAGCCTTCATATTGAGTTAATATCTCTACCCCTGTTTCAGTAACAGCAACAGTATGCTCAAATTGTGCAGATAATTTACCATCTTTAGTAATAGCAGTCCAACCATCGTCAAGCACCTTTGCTTCCCAAGTACCTTCATTAATCATCGGTTCAATAGTAAATACCATTCCAGTCCGCAACTTTTTCCCTTTTCCTCTAGTACCATAATGAGGAATTTGTGGTGCAGTGTGGAAAATATTGCTCACACCATGACCAACAAAATCTCTAACTACAGAAAAACCTTCTGCTTCAGCATATTCTTGAATAGCAGCTCCAATATCCCCAATTTTATTTCCAGGTTTAACTTCAGCAATGCCTAAATACATAGATTTTTCTGTAACTTCAACTAATTTTTTAGCCAATGGAGAAGGTTCACCTACGAAAAAAGTTTTAGAAGTATCCCCATGATAACCATCAAGAATTGGAGTCACATCAACATTAATAATATCTCCCTCTTTTAAGATTTGTTTTTTGTTAGGAATACCGTGACAAACTACCTCATTAATACTCGTACAGATAGACTTAGGAAAACCATGATAACCAAGGGGAGCGCTACGAGCGCCATGAGCTTGTGTCCAACGTTCTGCTTCTTCATCTAATTCTAGAGTGCTTACCCCTGGCTTGACAAAAGGTTCAAGATAATGTAATAATTCTGCTGCTAAACGTCCTGCCCGACGCATTTTTTCTATTTCTCTTTTTGATAATAAAACGATAGTTTCAGTTGCCATTGGTTGTTTGATTAATCCTGCAAGCTATACGGTTAATAGATATAGCTTACTTTAGCATATATAGTGCGTAGCGCTAGGGAATAGGGAATAGGGAATAGGGAATAGTAAACTGTTAAAGGACTTCAGGGTTTATAAATTTCCTAACCTTACTTTAAAAGCGCCGTAGGAAACTTCACCAATTAACACTCGTTTTTAATTTCCGCGTAGTGGCACTAGCGCGTCCAGACTAAAATTGCAGGTGAAAAAGAAGAGAAATGATCGAAATTTTTAAAGTAGATAATATGGAGCATACTCCTTTTATTCGGCAAGTTGAAAAATTTGCTGGCGATGAAATTGTGTTTAGCGATCGAGAAGAAGATTGCGATGTATTTGTAACTAGATTTTTTCAAAAATTAAAACCTTTGATTCTTCAGTATGGTTCGTCTAAAAAATACCTAGTTTGGACTCATGAACCAAGGTTTGATACTCATTTTAATCGCAAAATATCCTGGAAAGGAGTAGATGTACATATAATGAACATTTACACTGGCGATATTTATTTGAATAATTATTACTTTTTTTGGCGAGACAATATATGTAAAATACCAGATTATAAAGTTGAAAGATTTGGTAGGGAAAAATATAAAAAGATTGCAGCTTTAATCAAAAATTGTAATTGGAATACATCTTTGATTTGTAATGCACGGGAATTAGATTTATATGAATTAAGAAAAAAAATTGCTTTACAGGGTTATCAGTTAGACAAAGTTGATATTTATGGCAAAGGATGGCAAGAAAATATTGTTATAGAAAATTCTCGTTCAGGAAGATGGCAAGAAAGAAAAATAGAAATATTGCAAAAATATCATTTTAACCTCTGTTTTGAAAATACTATTGCTGACTACTACTGTACAGAAAAAATTTGGGATTCTATCATCAGTGGCTGTCTTCCTATTTATTATGGGGGCAAAAATAGTACGATTTATGAAGATTTTGAAAAAAATAGTTTTTTAGACTATACCGAGTTTAGAGATAGCAATGAATTATTTGAGTATGTAGAAAAAATGAGTATAGATGAGTTTAATCAACGCTTGAATCTCTGTATTCAAATATTCAATAAAACTTATGAAAAAGTCAAACAAATGAATCGAAAGAAACAGGTAGTGAAAAATATAGTGCAAAAACTTAAAGAAATTATGTAAGTAGGGTTTGATGAAAAAGTCTTATGGGTAAGAGTAGGAGACAGGAGACAGGAGACAGGAGACAGGAGAAATGGGAATTTAGAGCAGGTAGGAGTAAGAATTGTCCCAAGATTTTTCTGCCCAACTATGCGCCTAAAATACGCTCCTTTTTAAGCATAAAGAGCTGAAATAGGCGCACTGCAATTCGACCCCAAAAAGGCTAAAGTCTTTATATGTCAATGCTTTTAGATTTAATCAGCAAGCCCTAAGTATTTCC
>NZ_JAAHHG010000477.1 GCF_010692555.1 Okeania sp. SIO3B5
ATTTTAGCCTTTTTGGGGTCTAAAAAAGTGCCTGGTATCATGTCTAAAACCCTCAAAAAGTTAGTATTTTAGGCTCATAGTTAGGCAGAAAAATAATTCTTACAAAACTTAGCTCCTACCTTCTATAAGTACCCATTTATCCTGTCTCCTGTCTTCCCCTCCTGGGAGCAGGGCTGTTTCAAAGTATTGTAGATTAACGATTTAAGGAGAACGGAAGATGAGGGGATAGTGGAACAGTGAAATTTGCCAAAATTTGCCGATTTTGAGCGCAAAGTACGCGTCTTTAAGCTCTAAGAGAATATTTGGTTCAACGCCGCTTAAAAGCCTTCATCCCCGTGTCTCCGTGTCTCCGTGTCCCCGTGTCTATCGAGAATGAAACAGCCCTGCCTCCTGGGAGGGGCGAGGGGTAGGTTGTCTCCTGTCTCCTACCCTCACCCATAAGACTTTTGAGCGCAAACCCTAGGATAGTCCGTCTTTTTCAGCTTTAGCAGGCAACAGAAGTCAGTAATCTTTCCACAATTGTTTGAGCACGTCTTCCCCCTGCTGGTATCAAACGATGGGAAAGGACATAGGGAGAAAGAAATTTCACATCATCAGGAATAGCATAATCTCTTCCAGCAAGAAACCCTAAAGCTTGAGCTGCTCGATGCAAAGCAACTGTTCCACGAGGACTAACACCCAGGGTAATATCTTCATCTTCCCGCGTTGCTCGTACTAATCGGAGAATATATTTTTGTAAAGACTCATCTACTTTCACAAGACGGCACAAACGACGCAACTCTTCAACTTCCTCTAAAGTAATACAAGCTTTCAGCTTACTTATCCCTACTCCCTCAGAAATTCTTTGTAGCATCTGTAACTCTTCAGACTCTGTAGGATAGCCTAATGTCAGAGATAAACTAAAACGATCCATTTGTGCTTCCGGTAGTGGAAATGTCCCCTGATATTCAATAGGGTTCTGAGTTGCAATGACAAAAAATGGCTTAGGAACAGAACGCGAAACCCCATCTATAGTAACCTGTTTTTCCTCCATCACTTCTAATAGAGCAGACTGAGTACGGGGAGTAGCACGATTAATTTCATCTGTCAATAGTACATTGGCAAACACCGGACCTGGTAGAAATTCAAATTCTCCACTGCGAGGGTTCCAAATGTTAGTACCAGTAATATCGGTAGGTAGTAGATCGGGAGTACATTGAACTCGCTGAAACTTTCCAGCGATCGAATAAGCTAGAGATTTAGCTAATAAGGTCTTACCCACACCGGGAACATCTTCTAAAAGAACATGACCCTCCGAAAGCAGTGCCACTAATACTAAGTTAATCGCATCTTCTTTTCCCACAATAGTCTGACGAAGATTTTGTTTCAGCTTTTCAATACTTTCTTTCATAAAATTATGATTTGCTATGTATAGGAATCCTATTTCAGTTGTATAGCACTACTATTAGTTTGAGATAATAAGTAGGTTAATTTAGCAAATCTAAATATTTGGTATTAGGGATATTTTTTATCTCAACGTTGGTTGAAAACCCGCGCTCTTTGGATAATATCTCAAAATATCTACATAGGGTTTGCCGAATAAAGTCTTTTGGTAGGGTAGGGAGTAGGCAGTAGTGAAGAGTTAGGATTTAGGGGAGTTGTAGAAGAGGTAGTCATTCATAATTGGCCCTTAGTTTTTCTCTCATTTATTACCCCAAAATCCTTACTTTTTCCCCTGCATCTACCGAAAAGCTGATACTTTTTCAGTACCTACAATTCTTCAAACCAATATCTGTTAATGCTTTGATATTTAATCAGCAAGTCCTACATAGGGTTTGCCGAATAAAGACTTTTGGTAGGGGTAGGAGTCAGAATTTCCGTTTGTCATGCTCCTCAAACAGAATTCAGGAGAAATGGGAATTAATTAGGAGGTAGTCGGAAAAATTGTAAGAGTGATTTTTCTGCCATAATCGTCCCAAAATACTAGCTTTATGCAGCTCTTGCCACCGAAAAGCTGACACTTTTTTAGACCAAAAAATTCTACAACCAATATCAGTCAATGGGCGCGATATTTAATCAGCAAGCTCTACATAAAATTTTAACTTACATTGAAGTGAATGAACTTAAGTTAATGAGGGGTGTAGGCTTCAGAATTGCTGAAAGAATATTAAAGCTTTTATTTATTCTGATCGAACTAAAAATTTTTGTTTAAATTTATCAAAACTCAATTAAAATATAGCAATTATTGTACTAATGAAGTATAAGATTTGATACTTTAGGTAAAAGAACAGATAAATTAAGAAAAACAATTGTATTTCACTTAGGATGGATTAAAATCAATCCATTCGCATTTCATCCATTACTTCAAAGAGGATGGCTTTCATGCTCCCGTGTTAATTTAGTAATTTTTGTTAGTTGAATTAATTTTGGATCGGTAAATATTAACTGAAAGTCTTCATTAATTGATAATGGATAATGGATAATTGATAATTACCTCTGGTTAAAACCGTTCTTGATTAAATATAAGGAAATATTATTTCTTTTTTTCCCCTTAAAAGGGGAGGCTTTAAACCAGAATTATTTAATAATTAATAATTAATAATTAATAATTCGGTAAGTATGCTGGTTTTTAATATCATGTCCGGTTGAACAGTTACAAATAAACTACTCAGAATTCAGAATTCAGAATTCAGAATTCAGAAGGGAAGAAAGAAGAAAAGAAGGAGAAAGTTTTTTTATCACTAATTATCCGGACATGATATAACTCCTACATTCAGACTCTTTAATTCATTGAAAAAATTAACAGACTTGTGGAAAAAATCTAGCACAATCAACAGCAAAGATTAACATCAAAAAAATTAAGGCCAAAAATTTGATTTTGACAATTCCTTGAGGTTTAATACTTCAAAGCACGATCGCGCTATTTACATCAGAAAAATTATCGATCGAATTGTGATTAATACGAGGATATAAAAGGAACAGGATCAATTCCTATCCCTTGAGCTGAATCTAATTTCATTATGAGAGTTTAGTATTCACGAGAAGATTTATCTCCTCCCCCTTTTCTTCCGCCACCACCAGATGACCCTCGACTTTCTCGTGGCCTTGCTTTATTTACCTTGAGAGTACGTCCCATCCATTCAGCACCATCAAGTGCTTCAATGGCTGCTGTCTCTTCATCTTCTGTCTCCATTTCTACAAAAGCAAAGCCCCTGGGGCGACCAGTTTCACGGTCTGAAGGAACTTGAACTCGCTTAACGCTACCATATTCTTTGAAGACTTCTTTTATATCTTCATCAGTGGCATCGTAGGAAAGGTTTCCAACGTAAACCGACATAATTGACCTCCAAAATTAAATGCAATCTAGAGAGATTTCGGAAGGCCAGTAATGCCAGATGAAACATCACAAAAAAGCTCACCACTGAAAGCAAAAACTGCAACCTATACCTATTCTCGAACTAGATTATATCATAGACAGTTTTGGCTAAAAATTACACAAATTAAAACTTTAGTCCAACTTAAAACTATCAGTAAAACTTTTTAAATTTTAGTTACATAGAAGTTTGATAAAATGTCTAGTTCCCCTACGCGGAAGTTAAAAGTCATGCATTTAAAAGCTAGTGCTAATTGGCGAGGTTTCCTCTGAAGGAAATGCTTACCATTCAAACAACTACATTCTTTTATATTAAATTTATTTAGTATTACTTATGAGTATACTTCTAGCAACTGCACAGTCTTCTTGAATCTTTGCTTTTAGTAAATCTAAAGAAGCAAATTTTTGTTCGGGTCTTAAAAACTCAATCAAATTTACTCTTAGAGTATGATCGTATAAATCTCCAGACCAATTTAACAAGTGAATTTCTGTAGTCGGGTGTAGACCATTTAGTGTGGGGCGACAACCAACATTCATTACTCCTAAGTAGGGGGAATCTCCAGAATAATTTTCCGGAAGTTGCTTCTGTTCACAGATATAGACCTCCACAGCATAAACTCCAAAACGAGGCAAAAATTTTTGTGGCGGTAGCTGTATATTAGCTGTAGGAAATCCTAAAGTTCTACCTAATTTTTGCCCTTCTACCACCTGACCAACTAAACTGTAGGGACGACCTAATAAACGATTGGATTTTTTTAGGTCTCCTTGCTCAAGAGCTTGGCGAATTATAGAACTACTAATGCGTTCTCCATTTTCACAAGTGTATAGAGGTACAATAGTAGCTTCTATATTATAGTTAGCTGCAATAGTCTGTAAATCTGTTGCTTTTCCTGCTCTGTTTCGCCCAAAGCGGAAGTCCCATCCTACACTTACTTTACTTGCTTTTAAGTGTTTTACCAGAATGTTTTCTACAAATTGAGTAGGAGTTAAATTTGCCAATTCTTGGTCAAATTGCAGTAATACTACTTGTTCTACTCCCATCTGTTCAAAAAGAGCTAATTTTTCATCTAGTGGAGCTAACAATTTTTTTGGCTTTCCACTAAAAAACTCTTGGGGATGAGGATTAAAAGTGACAACAGTTGAATAAATTTTTTGCTCTTGGTAATCATCATTTTTGTCCAATTTTCTTTGGCAATACCATGATGAATTTAATAATTGAAGCTTTGTGTCTTTGTCTACTTCTATATCTGTTTGTGATGGACAAACATAGAGTGAATTTTTTCTAGTATCTAATTTTAAAATTGGTTGGACTACTTGCCTATGTCCTCGATGCAAACCATCAAAGTTTCCTAAGGCAACGGTAGTTGGAGTTAATATTGTAGCTAAAGAAGAAGTTACCCACACACCTTATATTTTCATTGATTGAATTATTTTCTACTACATTTAATCTTTGTTCATTTATATTTTTTGTCAGCTTACTCACAAAATTAACATTAAGCTAAAACTCTAGCTTTTTTTGGAGTGTTTTACTGCTGAATTGTTGTCTTCACTATTGCTTGGAGGAATTAATTGAATTGACAAACCTTCTCTTGCCATCAAACTATTAGGAAATTTTTCTGCTACTTGCTCTCCTACTTTATCTAAAAAATCATCATTATGTATAGGATCATGGTGAAAAATTACTAATTTTTTAACTTGAGCTGCTTTAGCAACTTTTACAGCTTCCTGCCAAGTTGAATGTCCCCAACCAATTTTACTAGATTTATCAGAATAATATTCTTCATCCGTATAAGTAGCGTCATAGATTAATACATCTGCATTACGAGCCAAAAATAAAACATTTTCATCAAAGCGATCAGGAAAATGTTCTGTGTCAGTAACATAAGCTGCAGCATATCCTTGCCAGTTTATACGATATCCTACTGCTTCTCCAGGGTGGTTGAGCAAAGCATTTTCAACAACTATATCACTAATTTTAACTGGATGACTTATTTCCAAATCGAAAAACTTAAGTTCAGCCCCCATAATTTGCAAAGGTACAGGAAAATTAGGATTGAGCATCTGGTCATTAAGCCTCTGTTGAATAGTAGCTCCATTGGGAGCAATTGCTCCATATATATAGAAACGATTCTTTTTCACAAAAGCAGGTGCAAAAAAAGGAAAGCCTTGAATATGATCCCAGTGGGTATGGGTAAAGAACATATGGGCTTCTACGGGCATTTGAGACATCAGGGATTGACCCAAAACTCTTAGGCCAGTTCCACCGTCAAAAATCAGGCGATGTCCACCAACTCGCATTTCTACACAAGGAGTATTACCCCCATATCTTACTGTTTCTGCTCCGGGAGAAGCAATACTACCTCTTACGCCCCAAAATTGAACTGTGAATTGATTTTGTTTAACCGACATGAGTTTTATCGCAGAATTTCTTTAGTAAGTCCATCGAGGAGATTTTACTTATGAGTTAAATTTTTGCCACAAAAAAATGGCTTCATATTTAAGTTTAACCATATATTTTAATATATATTAACTGTTATTCTAAATTAATCTAGCAAAATTTTGGGTGGAAGATGAGAGATAGGATTTTTATTTCTTCTGAGATTAAATGACTCGCGGAATTTTTATCGGCCATCTTCTACATCTACAGATTATTTAGAACTCTACTATTTTTATTTTGATTTATTTTGATATTCCCCTGGCTTATGCGCAGGGAATTATTAAGCAATCCAAAACTGGATTCTTCAAGGCATGATCAAACTGCCTCTACTGACTTCTTTAAGGGAAAACCTTAAAGTTGCCACTACTTTTTTGAGGATATTAGCTGCGCCATTACAATCAGCATTAACTAACAAACCGTTTAGAGTCCTGGCTTAATTCCCTTGCCTGACGGCTTCCAACTTCCGGGTTTTTCACGCCTTATTTGGCAAGAAGTCATCATCTAAAAAGCTAGCTTGCGAGGTATACGATTCTTCAGTTTCAATAAACTCTATGCCATATAATTCACATAACTGAATAATTCTTTCTTTGAGTTGAGCCGTGGGGATTTGTACAAACTTTTGGTTGTTTTTTGCACCGATATTAATACTATCTTTTTGTCGTTTATTCCAACCAAAAACTATTTTACAAATTTCATGTTTAAGGCAATGATTAATCACCAATCTTGCTGCTTTGTTAACAGCATCACGCATTTGTCTATTGAGTTTTTCAGTTATGCGCGCTAATTTAAGGGAGAAAAAATTTTCCTTTGAGTCAATCCTATCCGTTTTCAAGGAGAGGTAATTAATAATTAATAATTAATAATTAATAATTAATAATTAATAATTATTAATTAATAATTGTTGAACACCTCCTTTAATATGATAACATTCAAAAATAGAAAATGACAAATTTTTAAGGCGATTAAAATTGCCCGTTCGTTTTTCATCCACGCTTTAAAAAGACGTAGCTTTCAAACTATAGTCCATCTTTTGTAAATAAATTTTGACAGTAAATTTTTTTCGATCTACTCAACACTTTTCAACCTACTTATGTATTAATAGTTTAACTTTTACAATCCTAACAATTAATTTTTGAACATGGCATCTATACAGCTTCATAATTGTTTCAAATTTTTTAGTTTTTATTTCATTCATGTTTTTACGGCAGATTGCAAGTAATATCATGTTCAGTTTTATAAATGGTATAATATCAATTTGAAAAAAGAATGTTACAAAACTCTATTTAGGGTTTGCTGAAAAAGTCTTTTTGTTGAGGTAGGGAGTAGGGAGTAGTTAAATAATTAATAATTAATAATGAATAATTAATAATTAGAGGGTATCTGTAAATAAAATATTAAATCCTAGTGTAGGGTTGGGTTGGCCAGATTACATGGTTAAAGTTAATAGTTAGCTTTGTGATTCGCCGTAACCCAGTAAATCGTAAACTTTTGAACATCTCTTAAGATTTATTTTACAGATACTTTCTCAGGATTTAGGGGAGTTATAGAGTAGGTAGTTTTTCATAATGATTTCTTGATTTGTCTACCATAATCGTCCTAAAATACTAGCTTTTTGCAGCTCTTGCCACGGAAAAGTTGACACTTTTTTAGGCAAAAAAATGCTACAACCAATATCAGTCAATGCGCGCGATATTTAATCAGCAAACCCTATTTATAGGGAACAGGGAATAGGGAATAGACAAAAGAGAGTCGTAACAAACATTTATCAAACTGGTATAGTATTATCTTCGTTTAATTAGGGCTTGCTGATTAACTATCAAAGTATTCACATATAAAAGTTTCAGCCTTATTAGGTTGAAAAAAAGTACCATATTTTCGGCTAAGAAGGCTCAAAAAGTTAGTATTTGTGTAAGAGTT
>NZ_JAAHHG010000478.1 GCF_010692555.1 Okeania sp. SIO3B5
CCTAGAACTTTTTCAACAGAAATATCGCTTTATTAAAGAAAGTTTCGCCGGTAAGTACACACCAGATCTAACCGGCGAAACTTTCTTTAATAAAGCGATATTTCTGTTGAAAAAGTTCTAGGGACTTGAGTAAGGTATCCAAAAAATCCATTAGTCGGAATAAATTGAGAGTATGACCGCTGGGAGCCATATCTACAACTACTCGGTTGACTACTTTTTCGTTACAGAGACGTTGTATTTCCAGTAAACCCATTAATTCGTCTAATCCTGGCCAATCTAAATCCCATACTGGGGTGAGGTCTTCCCCTTCAACAAAACTACCTCGTTCTACCAGTAGTTCTAGGATATCACCATAACGTTGTTTAAATTCTTCGAGCAGGAGATTAGCATCTAAAGCTCTGACTAAAAGATTGGGTAAACTTTCTAAAGGTTTTGGTGTGTCTGTGACTTGTATTTGCAGGACATCTCCTAAAGAGTGGGCAGGATCGGTGGAAATTAACAGAATTTTTTCATCAGGGAATTTTTTCGCCCACTGACAAGCAAAAGCACAAGAAGTTGTGGTTTTTCCCACGCCTCCTTTGCCACTAAACATTGCTAAGTTTAGGTTATCAAAAAGTTCCATCAGTTTTTCTATAAATTAATCAGTTATTCACCTTCTTAAAAACTAGACAAAGCTAGACATCTGCCATCGGTGAGGTGCAAATGATTCATTACTCACCCGTTTCAATGTGTACTTGCTGTGAAAGTTGATGTTCCGCCCACAAACTATGGGGAGCGGATACCCTCAAGGACTTTCCTCCACTGAAAAAGTTGAGTCCTCCGGATACGATGTAGTTTAATAAAACTAGCAACTCGTCTCCAATGACTCCAATCATGTTTGTTGACATCCTCTGGTCTCAACAAACATTTAGGGATTTTTTCTGATAACTTTAACGCTCTACGGCCAATTACTAAAGCAGCAGCAGTGCCACTATTGAGGCCATATTTAGCCATATAATTAATCATTCCTATCACACTGGTAAAAGCCGGATTAACTTTAATTAATTCCACTCCAAATCTTCTACAACGTGACTCTAAAGTTTCTCTAAATATTGCTGTAGATAAGTTGGAAAGCATCTCATTATAAACTTTACAATATCCACTCATCTTAGCCTTTTTTTTGCTAAAGTCTAGAGACTCAATAGCAATAGCACATTCAAAAAATTCTGCTAAGAAAACAATTTGAGAAACAATATTTCTGATAGATGCTTGTCGTTGTCCTGTAGTTTGATTTTTCCATCTATACGGGATTTCTTTTAAATATTCAATATTTCCATCCCACTTCACATAAGTAACTGAAATTGATTCCGCATTAAAGTCAATACCTAGACAACCATTTTTTCTAGTATGAACTACTGGTATTTCTTGTACATAAGTAGAAAGATGTACATACCAATTGTCTTGTTTATGTTCTCTACGAAAAATAGAAATTGTGATTGGTTTGAAATTGTTTATGGCATAGTCTAAATCTGTTGCTCTATATCTACCATTCCTATTTGAAACTGAAAATTCTAACTTGATTTTCTGACCATATTTGTCTTGTAATGGTCTAGGTAGTTGAACTTGTAGTTGATATTTACCATCCTCTTGTAATGAGAAAACTTTCATCATAGTTCCACCGCCTGGCTGAGATTTTCCTATACAGAAAAACCTGCCTGACCGTTTTTTTCTCCAATCTAAACTCCATCCTGAGCGGGTTTGATATCCATTTTCTGCTAAATTATGTTGAGCGTTAAATAATTTCTGTGAACCAAAACAAATATGTAGACGTTCTGTGTTTTTTAACTGCTTTAATTTTCGTTTCAGACTGGCTATTTTCTGAATTTTACTCTTTAAACCTAGCAATTGATGACAAAATTTATTTCGAGCCTGTATATGTGGAAAACCTTTTTTTATTGCTAATTTTAAAGTTTTTTCTAGTTTAGTGATGAGTTTTTTTGTCGCAGTTGTTTTAGCGCTTATTTGTAACTCTAATTTAGAATAATGGTTTTTTTTAGCTGTTTTTAATTGGTTTAAACATGTTCGTGCTTCAGTAGCAATTGAATCAGCATAAGCCCATTGAATGTTAAATTTTTTCATCAGACGCTTTTCTACTTCCGATTCTGACAATTTTTCTGTTTGCATCCAGTTAATAGCAGAGCGTTTCCAGGATTCATACAATGCTCCTAGTTCCTCAAATGCAGGATGATATTCAATTTTGGCTTCTATCCCTGTTAAGGAACCGTGAGATTTAGCCATGACTGTTAGGACTTACATTCAATTACTAAAATCAAAGTTAGCATCCCTTGTCTAGAGATGTCAATCATATTTGTGATAGCTTTGACATGAACTCAAGTTTTGACATAGGTTCCTAATTTTTTTAATTCGCGATTGTGTCATATCCTAGACATTTTGTAGATGTTCGTCTAAGATAGTCTATATTTTTTGGTGTTAGCAAACAACAGTCTCAGAATTTTGTAGGTTGGGTAGAACGAAGTGTTAGCGGAGCTTATCGGTTAGGATAAACCCAACATATATTTTATTTAACACATATTTTATTTTATGATGCAGATTTTTATTGGGTTGCGATGGCACTTAACCCGACTTACTAGATTACAATAATTTGTTATATTTTTTCTGCTAAAGAACGAACAGACAAAATTTCATCTTGTTTCAGAGGTTCAACAGCAGACATGGGCACAATAGCAAAGAAACAAGCCCAATTTCCACACAAGAAAGGCAAGTGCCCTGTCTACTGAAGTTGAAGCATTGGAAAATATTAAAGATGCCATAGAATCTTATTTATAATGTATGGAAGAGTTAAACTCAGATGGTGAGTTGCATAATTCTTAATCATCAAAAATAACAATTTTTTGACATCCTCTCCGGCCTGAAGGCGCGGAGATTCCTACTGAGCCGTAACTCCTCGGTGGGTTGACGTTTCACAGGCTGCCGCTACCTTGACGGTAGTCTTACGCTTGCCTCCGCGTCCGTTTTGTGTCTCGGACTGCCCGCCCGCGACTAATATATTTATTGCTGCATTCTTGTCTAAGAACATGTTTTGCGCCACAGTTTAGACACTCCCATTCTCGCACCTGAAGGTCTAACTTGCCTCCTTTAAAACCACAGCTAGAGCAAGTTTGAGATGTTGGCTCCCAACGACTAATTACTCTGAAATCGCGACCATATTTTTCTGCTTTTCCTTCTAGGAATGTTCTGAATGTTCTCCATCCTAAATCTGATATGGCTCTGGATAATTTGCGATTCTTAACCATCCCAGAAACGTTCAAATCTTCTAAAACAACTGTTTGGTTTTCACGAATTATTTTAGTAGATAATTTATGTAGAAAATCAGTTCTTGTATCTTTCAGTTTGGCATGGAACTTAGCAACTCTAACCCTGGCTTTTTCATACCTTTTAGATCCTTTAGTTTTATGAGATAATGACTTACTTAACTTTCTTAACTTCTTAATTCGTTTTTTGAGTGGCTTAGGAGCATCAACTTTTGTACCGTCGCTAAATGTAGCAAAGGTTTTGACACCTAAATCTATACCTACTGAATTATCAGTTTGAGGTAAGATTTCTGGTTGTATTTCTACTACAAAACTCAAGAAATATCTATGAGCTGAATCTTTAATTACTGTTACTGATGATGGAGGAGCAGGTAACTCTCTTGACCATACAATTTTCAGCTTTCCAATCTTGGCTAAATAAACTTTGTGTTGACCAATTTTAAATCCTCCCTTTGTAAACCTAGCAGTTTGTTTTGATTTCCTGCTTTTGAATTTAGGAGGTTTAATAGGTCTACCTTTTCTCTCACCTTTTGTCGATTTAAAAAAGTTTTGATAAGCCTGATTTAAATCATTCAAAGATTGCTGTAATGGTATAGCAGAAACTTCTGATAACCATTCTCTGTCTTCAGTATTTTTCGATTGAGTGATAAACTGTTTTTGTAGTTCAGTATTAGTGGGTTTCTTTTCTCTAAGAGTGTACTTTTCTTGGCAGCAAGCTAGACTATCATTCCAAACCACACGGACACAACCAAATAGCTTTGCTAATCGGTATTTTTGTCCGGGTTTGGGATAGATACGATACTTAAACCTAGCTTTCATAATTTGACTTTTTAACTAACACTTAAAATAACATATTTATTGAAAAAAAACAACTAAAAAGTCGCCCGCTTATGGGCGAGGCTTTAGACCCATTTTTTCGGCAAGTTGGGTAGAACGAAGTGTTAGCGGAGCTTATCCGTTAGGATAAACCCAACAGATATTTATTGATTTAGATGTAGATTTTTGTTGGGTTGCGCTGCCGCTTAAACCAACCTACTAGACTGAAATATTAACGACTGGAACGGTTATACATTAGAGTCTACAAGTATCTACACTAGGAAAAAAAACAAGCCCAATTTTCACACAATCAATAAAGTTCTCTTCAAAATACCATTTTATATTCCTCCTTTACCGAATAATTAATAATTAATAATTAATAATTAAATAATTCTGGTTTAAAGCCTCCCCTTTTAAGGGGAAAAAAGCGGTCGTTAGCGTAGCTTCCCGAAGGGTGGGATGGCGAGGTCTCCTCGCCATATCCAATCGACCAAGAGAAGAAATAATGTTTCCTTATATTCAATCCTCTCGGTTTTAACCAGAGGTAATTATCCATTATCCATTATCCATTAATGAAGCCATCCTACTTTATCTCCAAACCTTTGAACTATACTCTTTTGTTCCTCCCAAACCCTGATAAATTTTCTTCTGCACAGAAAAGCCAAACTTAATTCTACGATCAAGATTCTTGAAATTGAGAAAGCAGGGAGGCAATAACTTGATTTTGATTGATACTTAGACTTTGTTGTAAAGCCTCTTTTAAAACATTTATTACTAACCCTGGTAAAACTAGAGATTCTGTAATCCTTTTACTGCCACCATCAACCATAGTAAAAGCAATAATATCTACATTTTTGACGTCAACTATCCAATATTCTTTGACTTTTAAATCTTCATAAATCAACCTTTTTTCACCTTTATCATCAGACAGTGAAGTATTGGCTATTTCTATGACTAAATCTGGCGGTGGATATGTATCTAAATCTATAATAGAAGTTCCCCTGGGAAAAATATTGGCATTGTCACCTATATAGTAGGAAAGATCTGGTTGTACTTCTCGAAGTCCGATTTTTCTATAACTACAATTAGTTAAACCTTTACTGTTGATATTTTTGAGACTACAAAAAATACCAAGAGCTATAGCAATAAGTGTATTATCGCTAGCATGGTCGTGACTTACTGGTGACATTTCTATTCTGAATTTTCCTTGATAATAATAAGATTTTGCTTTTGCATAAATGGGATTTTCAATAATGTGGAGATATTCATTCCAAGTAGCTGAAACCCATGTATCTGTTGGAATTTTTACTTGTAAATTTGTCATAAATTAAATTAATTACTGTTAACTAATACAGCAGTTTTGAGGTCAGTGAACTATAGAAGTTTTCAACCTGGTGAGGTACATCAATAGATCCCCCTAAATCCCCCTTAAAAAGGGGGACTTCCAGTTCCTGCCTTCTCAAGGGGGGTTAGGGGGGATCTTCAGAACTTTACCTCACTAACTTGATAAATGTTATACATAAAAAACTGAGGGCTAAAATAACTATTCTTCCTCTTTAAGTTGTTGTTCTTCCGCTGCCTGAATTGCTAATAAAAGCTCCTCTTCTTGAGCTTCAAAATCTTCTTCTGAAACCTCTCCCATGTCAAAAGCAAGTTGAAGAGCTAGAAGTTTTTTACTCAGATTTTCCTTATCATCTACTTCTGTATCTACTTGTTCTTGAATTTTTTTCCCTAACCAAACTATTCCTCCCAATGGACCAGTAATAGGCAGAGTTAATAAACGGATAACCATAATGATGAAGTCCTAAAATTAGTTGTCGAAGCAAAAATTGTCCCTATAGAAGTCAAAAATCAAAAGTCAAAAGTAATATTTATTGAATAGATAGAAAACTTTGACATTTTAACGTATTATTTGACATTATATCTATGAAACTATTTTTTACCTTACTCGAAGAAATACTTAGACCAGTTAGTAAAAATGGCTTCACAACCCGAAAAATAGACAATTTATCTGAATGTTGGCATTTATACCCGCACCATAATCTCTGATTTGGTGTCGGCATGAATGCCAACCAATACTATAGTAATACGAAGAGTGTGAGTAATAGGTAAAAACATTGAAAGCAAGATACAAATATCCCATCTATCCAAATCATATACAAGTAACGCGCATTAATCAACTATTTGGTTGTTGTCGATATGTTTGGAATCAATCATTAGCACATTGTAATCAACTGTATGCTAATGGTAGTAATAAACCAAGTTATGTTGATTTAACTAAACAATTTATAACTCAAGCTAAAGGAGAATTATTTTGGTTGAAGGAAGTTGCGTCCACTCCACTACAACAATCATTAAAAGATTTAGACCAGGGGTCACCCTATCTCACCCTCTCCGTGTCCTCAAGAACCCGTGTCAAATCTTAAAAACTTACCCTTGTAAGACTCCCCTACTCACTACTCCCTACTTACTATATTAATTATGAAATCTGGTTTCTATGTTTATGGTATATTTCTACCACCTGGTCCGCAAAACTTAAGTTTACAAGGATTGGATAAAGAACCTGTAAATATTCAAATTGTTGATGAATTTGCAGTGCTTTACTCCATGGCAAAACAGGAACGTTATCTGGCAAGTCGCCGCAATTTACTTACCCATGAAAAAGTACTTGAGTCAGCGATGGAGGCAAGCTATAGAAATGTATTACCTATGCGATTTGGTTTAGTAGTTTCTGACTGGGAAAAATTTTCTCAACAGTTGACTAACCCTTTTGAACAGGTAATGAAACAACTTTTTACTAAGTTAGAAAATAATCGAGAAGTAGGAATAAAAATATATTGGGAACCAGATGCAGAAATTCAACAATTACTTGTAGAAAATCCAGACCTCAAAGCTCAACGAGACAAGTTAGCTGGAAAAAATTTAAGTATGGATGAGGTAGTTCAGATTGGGCAAGCTATTGAACAAGAAATGAATAGTCGTAAACAAGATATTATTGAAATTTTCCAAATAACTCTAAATAAAATAGCGATTGAGGTAGTAGAAAATGACCTGCAAACAGAAAAAATGATTTATAATGCAGCCTATCTAATACCCTGGGAAAAAGAATCTGAGTTTGGTGAAAAAGTAGAAGCTATTGATAGTAAATTTGAGGGAAGATTTAAAATTCGCTATAATAGTTTTACTGCTCCTTTTAATTTTGCTCGAATTGAACAATGAAAAGCATTCAGCCGTCAGCTATCAGCTATCAGCTTTTTTCAAATGAAGGAGGTAATAGCCTTTGAGAAATTGATATAGAATTAAAATAAATTTCAGATTTCAAGCCTTCTACTAAATGAGGAGATACTAATAATTGGTATAGCAATTCCTGCAGTTATAAAGTACATTTACGATCCCCCTAAATCCCCCTTTCTAAGGGGGACTTTGAAGACTCACCCCTTTTTAAGCGTTTCCCTCTCTTTAAGCGGTTCCCTCTCTTTAAGCGGTTCCCCCCTTATTAAGGGGGGTTAGGGGGGATCTAAAACTGTACCTCTACTAAATGAGGAGATACTAATAATTGGTATAGCAATTCCCGCA
>NZ_JAAHHG010000479.1 GCF_010692555.1 Okeania sp. SIO3B5
TGGCGGAAATAACTGACCAGTTAAAAAAGGTTCAAAAGCTTGTACAATAACCTTTCTTCCCTTCTGCCTTCTGCTATCCTAGATAACTAAAGCCTCCTGCCTTCTGCCTTTTTGCACTAGATTATTCGTATCTTGATTCAATCCAGAGTCAGTTTAGCTATAGGTAATTACAGAGATAGTTTATCTCTATTGACATCCTTGCGACGCTGCTCTACAAGACAGCGCGGGATTCCCTAGCATCCCTGTTAGGGGCTTTCTGTTTCATCGCACCCGCCCTCCGAGATTTACTCTCAGAAGGTCTTACAGTCGCTCCACAGACTAGCCTTCTTGGTAGGCATTCCCTCTCTTAGTCAGCATTCCGCAAGCGAGCTGGCGTCGTCGCGGGGTCTGACCGCTTGCGTCTTACGCCGACGCGGGTTCCCATCCGCAAAATGTTTATACTTGCGTTGATGAATAAATTTATAGAAAGTACTTCTACAATACCACAAAAAAAAATACTGTCAATGAAAATAATAGACATCTCCAGAAAAGAGGGAGTAGGAAGTAGGGAGTAGGGAGTAGGGGGAAAGAATTGACAATTTATGTACCATAATTGATTTGATTTTTTATTATTGGAGATGTCTAATTCAAATTTAAAATCTATTCCTCATTTTTTTAGATCCTTAAATTAAGTAATACCAAATTCAATAAAGATTGTTGCAGTAAAATACGAATACCTAAAAGAATTGAAACATTTGCACTTATTCTCTTTTATACCTACCACCTACCACCTAACTAATATCATGTTCAGATAATTAGTTATAAAAAACCTCTTCACTTCAAACTTTGCTCTCTTCCTTCTGCCTTCTGCCCTCTGCCTCCTGCCTTCATCTACACCTACCTACTTATTGACTGAATAATGATAACAATTTAATGAAATCTCCTACAATTAAATCCCGATTTTTTTCTGTTAAAATAGGTACATGAAGAAAAATACATTTGCTTTTTAAATAACTCAGATCGAGATATTTTAAAACTGAATAATACAAGCCTTCACAAACAAATTTTCCAGCATCATTACTAATTTCAGTCATATCCAATCCTACAACTAACTCTGCTAAATCAATAGAAGTTTTCATCACCACTTCTCCACAACTAGCTTGAGATTCTATTGTGAGAATTTCCCTTTTTTCTGCCATACCACAACAAATAATCAAATCAGGCTTAATCTCTTCTATTTTATGAATAACAATCTTTGTAGCTCTCTGTACATCAACAGGCAACTTTCTTAAAAAAATCAATGAATAATTATTGAAATTTTGAAAAAATATCAGACTAAGTAAATCATCAGAAGAATTAGATTTATGGTGAGGTTTCCATATATCAAATGATGTCAGTAAAACTTTGATTTTCATTCTTCAAACAACAAAGATAAAATAAAAAAATGTGTAAATTATCAGGAAAGGCAGAGGGCAGGAGGCAGAAGGCAGAAGGGTACAAAACCTCACTGTAACTCGCATTGCCTAAAATTGGATGGGGTTTTATACCCCATCCAATTCTTCCTTCTGCTCTCAGCATAAGTGTCTTTGTTTATTTAAATCATACTAATACCAGTTTTATATGAGGTTGCATAGAATGATGAAATTCATTAAATCGATCTATCTCTATCTACACCTATCTACGGTCAATTATGCCTGAAATATTATTCTATACAACTTCATTTCAATTTGGTATAATATCATGTCCGGATAATAGCGTGATAAAAAAACCTTTTCCCTTCTAACCTTTTCTTTCCTTCTGCCTCCTGCCTTCTGTCTTCTGCCTTACCTCTTCCAAAGTGTAAGTATTCAACCGGACATGATATAACTTCTTGACTATAATAAAATTGCCAACTACTAGATAAGGAAAAAAATTAATGCCAACTATTGCAGTCATAGACTACGATATGGGTGTGCGACTCGTTGGCCACTAAACTAGGAAACTAGGTATAAATGGCCATTCCAAGTCAACACATGAGGATAACCTCGACTTGTGAATAACTCTTATTACCTTGGTGGTGAAATTCCACCCGCCCTGTTGTTGGGTTGACAGCATAGGCCACATGGTAGCGACTGAGCATCAATCTGTGAAGCTGGTCTAAAAGCGGGAAAATACCAGTTACCGAGGAACGATACCGCAAGCAAAGGCTGACAAGTGGACGAATAGGAAGGTGATTAAACTCTCGTTACGTAGAACCACTCCAAAGGTAGCTATGGAATGTAGGACGAAAGTCAGAGGGTCATTGGATAATCTTATATGCGTGATATTATCAACAACCATACCGAACCCTCCGGGAGATTTTACCCCACTAAATCAGTCGCAATAAAGGAATAAGGGAACGAGGAAACCTCTCTTTGACACCTAAGAATATAGGTCGAGAACTTAGGAAGCCATTCAAGGTCAATCTGCACTATGGTTGCAGGTCAAAGGGAGAGTAGGATTGGGTAAAAAGCTTTATTTGCAGACTTACCCACTGTTAGACGTAATGTAAGGCAACGAATAGTAATGAATAAAGCTCAGACACTAAAAAGAAAGTTAGGGAATCCTAAGCCATTTTTAAGCGTAGCAAGGGATACAGGCGATATACCTTCACAAATTTCAATCAATCCGGTCCTTAAATGGAAGGATATAAATTGGAAGAAGGTAGAGAAATCTGTATTCAAATTACAAAAATTGATTTACAAAGCATCCAGCCGTGGCGAACTCCGCAAGATGCACAGATACCAAAAACTTCTTTTAAAAAGCTATTACGCTAGGTTGCTAGCTGTTAGGCGCGTGACACAGGATAACCAGGGGAAGAAAACTGCGGGGATAGATGGTATTAAAAACCTGCCACCCATACAAAGACTTAACTTGGTGAACCTACTAGCATCACGACACCTCAAGGCAAGCCCGACCCGCAGAGTATATATACCAAAACCAGGGAGGGATGAAAAGAGACCTCTTGGAATCCCTACAATGTACGACCGTGCATTGCAAGCCTTGGTAAAATTAGGTATGGAACCAGAGTGGGAGGCACACTTTGAACATAACAGTTATGGTTTTAGACCAGGACGGTCAACGCATGATGCTATTGAAGCAATCTATCTCAGCATTAACAAAAAGTCAAAATATGTACTTGATGCTGATATATCAAAATGTTTTGACCGAATTAACCATGATGCACTGTTGAGAAAATTAGGTCAGACACCCTACAGGCAATTAATCAAACAATGGTTAAGAGCTGGTGTATTTGACAATAATCAATTCTCAAGCACTATGGAAGGAACGCCACAGGGAGGGGTAATATCGCCCTTACTAGCAAACATCGCCCTACACGGTATGGAAGAAAGGCTAATGGAATTTGCCAAAACTCTTGATATTAAAGATAACAGAGGAAGGCAAATAGGTCAGAGAGACAAAATGAAAAGTCTTTCCCTAATACGCTATGCTGATGACTTTGTAATCCTACACGAAGACATCAAAGTAGTTTTAAAAGCAAAAGCCGTAATACAGGAATGGTTAAACCAAGTAGGATTAGAACTAAAACCAGAGAAAACTAAGATTGCCCACACCTTGGAAGAACATGAAGGAAACAAACCTGGATTTGACTTTCTTGGTTTCACTATCAGGCAATGGAACATTAAGACAACCAAAAAAGAATTCAAAACGCTGATTAAACCATCCTCCAAAAGTATAAAAACCCACTACCGAAAACTGGCGGATATATGTAACTCACACAAAACCGCTCCAACAGAGGCTTTAATAAGCAAGTTAAACCCGGTAATTAGAGGATGGGCTAACTACTACTCAGCCGCGATCAGTAAAGAGATATTTCAAAAACTTGATTTTCTCCTATGGAAAAGACTATGGCGATGGGCAAGTAGAAGGCATCCAAATAAGCCAGCCAAATGGGTTAAAGATAAGTATTTCCCTCGCTACAAAGAAACCAGAGATTGGATACTTAATGACGGCGAATATATACTTAACCAACACTCGGATGTACCTATTGTACGGCACATAAAGGTGAAAGGTAGTAAATCCCCTTATGACGGTGATTGGACTTATTGGAGTAATAGAATCGGTAAATATCCTGGTGTAAAGAAAGAAGTCACAACGCTGTTAAAACGGCAAAAGAATAAATGCGCATTTTGTGGACTAACCTTTAGACCAAATGACCTTATGGAAGTAGACCATATAAAACCAAGGTCCGAAGGTGGTGACAACACATATAAGAACAAACAATTGTTGCACCGACATTGCCACGATACTAAAACTGCCTTGGATAAAAAGACATACGCAGAACCAAAGTTACAGGATTTACCTGAAGATTATTTATGGGTTGACGATATGTTGATATTAAGGCAAGGGTGTACCCATGAAAAGGGACGTTTAAGAGAGGAGCCGTGATGAGGTGAAAGTCTCACGTCCGGTTCTGAAGACGAGCAGGCTTTATAAAGGATTCATCTGGAAATGAGCTTGCTTAGTTTAACAATTTACATTCTGTCTGTAAAGGTTTAGAAAAAACTGGTGCAACTCCAAAAATTACAGATTCTCCAATAGAAATAGAACAAGCTGATGCAGTAATTTTACCAGGAGTAGGATCTTTCGATCCGGCAGTACAACACTTGCGATCGCGACACTTAGAAGCACCAATAAAACAAGTCATTGCTTCTGGGAAACCTTTTTTAGGTATATGTTTAGGCTTGCAAATATTATTTGAAAGTAGCGAAGAAGGTCAGGAAGCAGGTTTAGGAATACTTGCTGGAACAGTACGTCGGTTTAAATCTGAGCCTGGTCTGACAATTCCTCAAATGGGTTGGAATCAACTACAATTTACTCAACCAGACCATCCTTTGTGGAGTGAAATAACTTCTCACCCTTGGGTATATTTTGTTCATTCCTACTATGTTGACCCCACTGACTCTAAAGTTACAGCAGCAACAGTTACTCACGGCCATCAAACAGTCACAGCAGCAGTAGGGCAAAACAATTTAATGGCAGTACAGTTTCATCCAGAAAAATCTTCTACTCTTGGGCTACAAATTTTGTCAAATTTTGTTAATAAAGTTATATCTGAAAATTTGGCTTTAGCTGGTTAGGGCAACCATGAACTTAAGGATATATGGAAATCGTCCATTAAAAACTTTACCTGGAATGACCACTCGTCCAACTTTGGCCAAAGTGCGAGAAGCAGTTTTTAATATTTGGCAAACTAATATAGCTGGTTGTCGATGGTTAGATATATGTGCAGGTGTGGGTTCTATGGGTGCTGAAGCTTTGTGTAGAGGAGCATCCTTTGCGGTCGCTATTGAACGGTATGGCCCTGCTTGTGCTGTAATTCATCAAAATTGGCAACTTGTGGCCAGGTCATCCCAGGAATTTCAGGTGTTACGGGGAGATGTGTTAAAACGTTTAAAAGTGCTGGTAGGGCAGAAGTTTGACTTGATTTATTTTGACCCACCTTATGCTAGCGATTTATATCAACCAGTATTGGAGGCGATCGCCCAATATCAACTTCTAGCACCAACCAGCGAGTTAGCAGTGGAACATAGTCCCGAAGGATTATCTATTAAATCGATTTCCACCTTAGAAATTTGTCGGCAGAAGGTCTATGGCAATACAGCTTTGACCTTCTTTCGTCCCGAACAAGAGGAGAGATTAACTAATCTAGTCGATGTTTAATTGGTTGCCCCGTCGATATTGTTGGTAGGCTGCAAAAAATAGTCCTGCCAATGTCACGAGGATCAGACCTAGTACGATTCCAGAAAGTAATGGTTCTACCACGAAGCCAACTCCTTATAGTTGAATTTTTTATTTGTTTATCGATCAATATTACTATTTCTTTTGAGTCTGGGGAGAAAGTGCCAGTCATTTCAGTTATCAGTTATCAGTTATCAGTACCTCTAGCTGTTTGCGCAGCATGACAAAGGTCAAGCAAGAGGCTTCAAATATGGAATATGTTCTTTATTTTATCCCCTTAAAAGGAGAGGCTTTAGACCACATTTTTTCGGTCAAGAACTCCTAGGCCAATATATAAGCATCTGCTCCTCTATATTAAAATTGACATCCTCTCCCATTTTTATACCAAATCCACTTGGGTTCTATAGCAGACAAGGGCAGAAAAATCAAAGGACAAAATATCCAACTACCTCCTCTATAATTCCCATTCCTCCTGACTTCCCCTCCTGGGAGGGGGAGGGGCGAGGGGTGGGTTGACTTCTGACTTCTGACTCCTCCCCTTACCAAAAAACTTTATTCAGCAAACTCTAAGTATTGATTAATATTAAATATTTTACTTGAGTTGACATCCTCCCGACGTTGCGCTTATGCGACAACGCGGGATTCCTAAACCTCGCGGATCAGGACTTTCTGCTTCCTCTTGACAGAGGAGCTGCGCTAACGTAGCACCTGCTGAGGAGGCCAAACCTCTTTCTGGTCTAAAGGCGCGCTCCACAGACTGAAACTGCTAGCCCAGCAGCCTAATTATATTAGGATAGCATACCCTTGTAAGAACCGCTCTTATTGATTGGTTTTCCCTAGCGACGCTCCCCTAATAGCTGCCGCCACCATCCTCCGCCAACGGGAGAGCGCGGGTCTTCAACCAACGTTGAGATAAAATCCACGTTCCACACGTCAAGTTGTAACACTAGAGTATTATAAGAATTCGGTAGCTTAGTAGGTATTTATACTGTACGAATTATCTTTATTTAACTTTCTCATTCATCAAATTTTCAGGAAAATATTAAGCAGAAATACTTACTAAATTGTTAACTTCTATTGACCACTATAATTCACTTCTTACTTCTTACTTTTGAATGCATGACTTTTGACTTATATTTCCATACTACATTGTATGATACAAAAAGTAGGATAAAAGTATTACCCAAAAAACAGCCATACTGTTAAGGTATATTAATTGATATTAAACTTTCTTGTAGATAGTTTTTGAGATATAAAGATTTTGGATAACCAGCTTGCTGATACCAAAAAAGAAGTCTTACTGAAGTGGAGCACTTTAGTGGGTTTGGCTGTTCTGTTGGCGGTCCTATTTATGTTTTTAGGACTTAGGCAGTTTCAGGTTTCCGATCCTTATACAGAGAGAGTATTGTCTATTGATGGAGACCCAGTTCAAGGCCACGCAATTTTTCAAATGAACTGTGCAGGTTGTCACGAGTGGGTTTTAGAAAGTCAGGTAGGACCATATTTAGAAGGAATTTCCCAACGTAAGTCAGATGTGGCAATTATTAAGCAAGTAATTAGTGGCCAAACACCACCTATGCCCCAATTTCAGCCCAGTGATCGGGAAATGGCCGATTTATTAAGCTATTTAAAACAAATTTGATTTAAAAGTAAAAAGGGGTTGCATAAATAGGTGTAGCTTTGCTATTATTAAAAACGTTGCCGATGTAGCTCAGTTGGTAGAGCACTCGACTTGTAATCGAACGGTCAGGAGTTCGAGTCTCCTCATCGGCTTTTTTAATGAAATTCAAATTCTCATGCCTTCGTTTTTCTCTAACTGAAGCATGACTTACGCAGGATATTAAATTATACCAGATTGATAAATGTTTGCTACAAATATCTAGGGTATTTCTTAGGAGTCAGGAGTCAGGAGTCAGGAGTCAGAATGGATGGCTTTAATACCATTTTTTAGGGCGTAAATTATCTTTTTTGTCAAAGGGACATCT